>CAYHRR010000309.1:0-5409 GCA_964358875.1 uncultured Planctomycetaceae bacterium
CGCGCAAATCCCTCAACCGCCGAGTGCCGCGCGCAGTGCGGAGGCGAACGCGGATGCGTCGCGGAAACGTCGGCTTGGGTCGAGTGCGTGCGCGCACGCGAGCAGCGCATCGATGTGCGCTCCGCAGGGCGTCGTAGGCAGGCTGCGGCCCTGCAAACACGAGCTTTCGAGCTCGAGGTACGTCGCTGTGGAAGAAAACGCATGTGCGCCGGCGAGCAGCTCGTGCAACGTCATGGCGAGCGCGAAGACGTCGGCGGCGAAGCTCAGCGGATGGCCGCGGAATTGTTCGGGCGCGGCGTAGCGCGGCGACATCAAGCGCGCGTCGTCGCCCAGGCGCGGGGCTTCGTCGGCGAACTGCGCGAGCCCGAAATCGATCAGGTGCGGCACGCCGCCGCGGTCGACGAGCAGATTGGCGGGCTTGATGTCGGCGTGGATCACGCCGAGCGCGTGGACGGCGCCGACGAGCGCGGCGCAGCGCACGGCGTAGTCGCAACGCGCGTCGATCGAGGCCGAATGCTCCGCGAGGAAGCGTTCGATCGGCGTGCCGTCGATCCACTGCGTCACCAGGAACGGCACGCCGTCGTGCTCGCCGAAGTCGAGCAGTCGCGATACGTCGAGCGCGCCCGAGTTCAGGCGTTCGAGCGCGCGCCGTTCGAGTTCGAAGCGTTCGCGCAGCGGAGCACCGGACAGCCCCGGCCTCACGCGCTTCACGACGCCGAGTTCGCCGTCGTCACTCGTTGCGCGCCACGTCTCGCCCATGCCGCCGCGCGCCAGGCGTTCGAGCAACGTCCAGCGGCCGATGCGCATGGCGCGCAACCTACCAACGCTCCGCTCACGCGGCAGTGCTCGACCTGCGCCGGAGCGCGTCGCTACTGCCAGAGTCTCTGGAACTCGGGCAGGCCGCGCAGCACGTCGAACTCGCTGTTGCGCTGTTCGGTGCGGATGAAATAGCCGCGCGACTGGGCCGAAATCAGCGCTTGGATGGCTTCTTCGGGATTGCCGAGCACGGCGTGCACGCACGAGATGTGGAACGACGTGAAGCCGTCCTTCGGGCCGACCTCGTGCGCGCGCTGCAGCTCCGCAGTGGCTTCATCGCGCAGACCCATGCGCGCGAGCAGCATCGCGAGATGCAGGCGCGAGTCCTGATCGTCGGGGACCGTCTGCAGTTGCTTGCGCGCCGCCGCGATGCCGCGATCCGCCGTCTCGATCGCTTCCTGATAACGGTCGAGGCGTTGCAGCACTTGGTAGAGGTGATCGTAGGTCGAGATGTAGCTCGGCTTGATCGCCGTGGCGCGCTGCAACAAGGGCGACGCTGCTTTGAAATTGCCTTCGCGCGAAAGCAGCGCGCCGAGCAGACGGTGGGCGAGCCACTCGTTCTGATTGAGCTGGATCGAGAGCCGGTACTCGCGCTGCGCGTCGACCGACAAACCGATCAAGTGGTAGGCGAAACCGAGCGACGTGTGCGCCTCGGCGCAGTTCGGATCGGTGGCGAGCGCGCGCCGCGCGTTGTCGCGCGCTTCGGTCAAGAAGGACTCGTCGCCGTCCCAGTACAGGTACTTGCGCACCAAGGCCTCGCTGAGGCCGGCGTAGGCGAGCGCGCAACGTGAATCCGCTTCGAGGGCGCGCCGGAACAGCGAAATCGACGCGAGCAAGTGCTTGGTCATGCCGCGATGCAGGATCTCGTGTCCGCGCATGGCGTGGCGGCGCGCGGCCTCGGGATCGCGCACGCGCGGCTCTTCGCTCTTGATCGAGTGTTCGGCGAGCTGGCGTCGCAACTGCCGCACGGCTTGACGCACGAGGCCGGCCTGGATCGCCCATTCGTCCGAGTCGCGATGCTTGACCGTGTCGCGCCAAACTTGGCGGGTCTGCGACAGGTCCTTGTGCTTGTAATGCTCGAGCGTCAAGTCGAGCGCGCCGTCGAAGCCGTCGAGCGTGACGTGTCCGCGCAGCGTGAAATCCGCGCGCATGTCGCTGGCCACGAGCTCGTCACCGAGCAAGGTCGTGGTCATGCCCGCGCGCGAAAGTTCCGCGGCAATGTCCTTGCGCAAATCGGCGGCGAAACCGGCGCGATCGGGCGCGCACTTGATCGGCACGATCACCAAGTGACCGCTGAGGTAGCTCGGTCGATCGCCGCTGCGCGCCGGCGCGAGACCGTCGGAAATCGCGAGCAGCACGCCGTTGGCGACTTCCGCGTCCGGGTAGCGCTGCTCGGGATCGGGCTGCATGCAGCGCGTCACGAAGTCCTCGATGGCCTGCGGAATGCCGGGGCGCACTTGGCTGAGCGCGCGCGGCTTGGCGTCGAGAATCGCCATGCACACTTCGGGGAACGAGTTGCCCGGGAAGGGCAGTTGGCCCGACAGCGCGTGGTAGAGCATCGCTCCGAGCGAGAACACGTCGCTGCGCGCGTCGAGCTCGTCGCCGCGCACTTGCTCGGGCGACATGTACAGCACCGTGCCGACGAGCATGCCGTGCTGCGTGATCGTCGATTCGCCCGAAGCGCGCGCGATGCCGAAGTCGAGCAACTTGACGGTGCCGTCGTGCGTGACCATCACGTTCGCCGGCTTGAGATCGCGGTGGATCAGCCCGTTTTTGTGCACCAAGGCGAGCGCGCTCGTCAGTTGCTGCGCGATGCGCAAGGCCTCGTCGAGCCCGAGCTGCGCGTCCTTGACGATCTTGTCGAGCGTGCGGCCCTGCAGGTACTCCATCGCGATGAAGCGCCGCCCCGCCGCTTCGCCGTATTCGTAGATGCGCGCGATGTTGGCGTGCTCGAGATTCGCGGTGTGACGCGCCTCGCGTTTGAAGCGTTCGTCGGCTTCGGGATCGAGCTCGACGTGCGAGCGCAGGATCTTGAGCGCGACCACGCGACGCAGGCTCTCGTCCTCAGCGCGATAGACCTCCGACAGCGGCCCCTCCCCGAGCAGATCCTTCACCGGATCGAAGCGGAAGTGAGCGAAGGTCACCTGCGTGGTCTGGGTCTCGGGCATGGGGTGCGGCGAGTATCGGCGGTGGCCTGCGGGGCGCGTGATTCTAGATGCCGCGGATGCTCGAAGTAACGCGCCGATCTGCGCTCAGGCGGCGTCGACGCACCGAATACGACGCCTTCGGGTGCTGTGCACGCCGTTTTCGGCGTCGCTCAGACGCGCAAAAAAATCCGTGTGCGGTACAGCACGTAGAGCACGAGCCACTTGAGCGCGAGGCCGGAACTCGCGAGCAGCACCGGGTGCAGCTTGAGCGGCGCGCGTGTCGCGAACAGAAGTTTCGCGAGGCCGTCGAAGTCGACGAACGACTGCAGCACGTAGATCGTGATCGCGTTGGCGCCGATGACCTCGAAGAAGAACGCGGCGCGGCGCAGGCCGAACACGTCGACGACGAGATAGAAGAACGCGAGAGCGGTCAGGCTCCAACCGCTGGTCCACAGCACGAAGGAACTGGTCCACAGATTTTTGTTGAGCGGCAACACGAGCGCCCAGGTCGCGCCGAGCACGAGGCACAGCGCGGCGGCGCTCGACAGTCCGAGCACTTTTTGTCGCTCGCTCTTGTCCGCGCGCATCAACCACGAACCGGCGAGCGCGCCGCTCAGCGCCGTCGCGATCGCAGGCAGCGTGCCGAGCAAGCCCTCGGGGTCACGCACCTCGCGGTAGAGCTTCCCGGGCAAAAAGGCGCGGTCGAACCAGTCGGTGAGCGACGCGCCGGGCTCGAGGTTGCCGGCGCCGAAGCCCGGCACGGGGATCCAGGTCAGCGCGGCCCAATAGCCGAGCAGCAGCGCGACGATCCAGGCGACGCGCGCTTTCGTCGTCGAAGTTCCGAGCACGATCCAGGCCGCGCACATCGACGCGAGTCCGATGCGGCCGAGCACGCTCGCGCAACGCAGCGTCGCGAAATCGAACTTCAGCAAGCCGTTGTAGATCAGACCGAGCAGCACCAAGAGCGCGCCGCGCTGCAGTGCGTGCCTCGCGAGCTGCGCCGTGCTCGCACCTTCCGCGCGGCGCTTCGCGGCGGACAACGGCAACGCGACGCCGGCGATGAACAGAAACAGCGGGAAAATCAGGTCCCAGAACGTGAACCCGTGCCACGCGGCGTGCTCGGTCTGCTCCTTCACGCGATCGAGCCAAGGCCACTCGTTCGAATCGGCCCAGGCCGCGACGACCGCGCCGCCGCCCGCGATCCAGAACATGTCGAAGCCGCGCAGCGCGTCGAGCGAACGCAGGCGCTGCGTCGACGCACCGCTCGCGTTCACTTCACGTCTCCGGCATTCGTGCCGGCGCTCGCTGCATAGGTCTTGGCCGGGAACTGCGCGCCGCGCAACGCTTCGAACAAGGCCGCGGCCTTTTTCGAGGCTTCGAGATTGCGGTCACCGAACAGGAAGAACTCCTCGCGTTCGCCTTGGTTCATCGCGAGTTGCATCGTGCCCTGCGACTTGTGCGCCGCGATCGCCCAGTTGACGACGACGCGGTAGTCGAGCTTCTGTTGGTACCCGAACTTCTGCGTGCGATCGAAGACGAAGGGACCGACGGTGACGCCGCTTTCTTCGGGCGCGAAAATCAGCGGCGAGGCGCTGTCTTCGAAGCGCGTCTGCGCGATCAACATCACGGGCCGCTGGTGCGCGGGCAGCGCGAGCATCGCCTCGGCCGCCAGCGCCGTCGCCGCTTGATGGTGCGCGTGCGTGTCCGGCGTCGGCGCGAGCGCGAACACGAAGTCGTAGCGCTCGGCGGCGAGTCGCGCGCTCAGTGCGCGGCGCACGAGTCCGAGATCCCACACGTGGGCGTCGGAGCCGAGCACCTCGGCGATGTCCGTCGTGTAGCGATGGTCCTGCTGATCGAGGAATTCGACGTCGCGCAGTTGCAGGAGCTTCGCCGCGTCGAGCATCTCGCGCCGGCGAATGGCCGGCAATTCGGCGCGCCCGATCGCTTCGTCGCTCAATTCCAAGCCGTAAATGGGCTCGGCCAGCGTTGAGAATTTGAAGCCGCCCTCGCCGTCGGTGATCACGACGAGGTCGCAGGCGCCGCCCAAGAACGTCGTGATCTTGTAGAGCGTCGCAGCGAACGCGCATTCGTCGTCGGGGTGCGCGATCACGGCGAGCACGCGCGGTCCGTCGCTGCGCGAAAGCTCGGACTTCGTCGCGCGCGAACGCGGCGCGCTCGCACAGCCCGCCAACAACAAACACAGCATCCACCACGGCGTTCGCATCGTGCGCGGATGGTAGCGAGCGGCGCGCGACGTGTGGCCCGCGCGTGGCGACCGCGCTAGCTTTCGAAACGCCATGCGCATCACGACACCGCTTCTCGCAGCTTGTTTTTTCGCCGCTTGTTCATCGACCGACAGCGCGCCCGCTCCGCGCGCCTCGAGCGAGGCGCAGCAGCCGCGTGACGTCTTCCGCTGACCAGCTATGGCGTGTCGCCACTTCAGTCA
>CAYHRR010000310.1:0-5406 GCA_964358875.1 uncultured Planctomycetaceae bacterium
CGCGCGGCGCCGATCCAACCGGCGCTCGCTCCGAGTTCGGCGGGCAGCAACTTCACGACGGGCGAACGCGCGCCGTAGCTGCGCTCTTCGATGCCGACGCGCAGGCCGGGCTCGAGCGCGTCGAGCGCTCCCGAGAAACCTCCGCCGAACACGAACGTGCGCACGTCGAGCAAGCACACCACCGTGCCGAGCGCGCGTCCGAGATCGCGGCCGATGTCGTGCATGAGCTCTCGCTCCGGCGCGCAACCCTCGCGCGCGCGCTGCGCAAGCAACACGAGGTCGCCCGGCGCGCTCGCCGGCAAGTTCGCCGCGAGTGCGCGCCGCCGCGCCGCCGTCGCGGACGCGAGCGTCTCGACGCAACCGCGCTTGCCGCAGCCGCACAGCGGACCGAGCGGATCGACGACGACGTGACCGATCTCGCCGGCAAGTCCTTCGCCCGCGTAGAGCTTGCCGTCGAGGATGAAGCCGCCGCCGATGCCGGTGCCGAGCGTGACGACGAGCATGTCGCGCGTGCCGCGACCGGCGCCGAGCCACAGCTCGCCGACTGCGGCCGCGTTCGCATCGTTTTCGACGACGACACGGCGCGGGTCGAGGCCCGTGCGCCGCGCGAGTTCGCCGCGCACGTCGAGTTCGACGAAGCCGGGCAAGTTCGGGCTCGCGATCAGCCAACCGCGTTCGCGTTCGAGCAAGCCGGGTACGCCTATGCCGAGCGCGTCGCCGCCGCCGAGTTCGCGCCAAATGCGCGCGAGCGTGTCGAGCACGTGCTGCGGTCCGCGCGCGAAACCCGGATCGTCGCTGCGCTCTTCCAAGATCGCGCCGGCGGCGCTGACGCGCCCCGACTTGACCGCCGTGCCGCCGAGATCGATGCCGACTTGCGCGCGTGTCATGGGCGGATTCGACGCCCCGCACGCGCCGAATTCAAGGCGTCTCGACGCGCGCGAACACGTAGTTGCCCGCCTCGTTGCGTGTGAGCACGATCGCGACGTCGCCGAGCGCGCTGCGCGCGACGATGCGCACTTGCGGTGGCGCGCCGTCGAGCGCCTTGCCGACACCTTCGAAGGCGAGCTTGAGTTTCCCGCCCTCGAGCCGGTGTTCGACCTCGCCGCCGCGCGCTTCGTCGAAGACCTGATCGCCCGCTTCGAGCTTGAACAGCGGCGCGAGCAACATCAGTTCGCGCGGCAGTTCGACCTTGAGCACGTCGGGCGTGATCAAGTTCTTCACGCGTTGCAGCGCGACATCGTCGGCGCCGAGATGCTCGAGCACGTCGCGCACGCGTTGCGCGAGCGCGCTCGTGCCGGCGAGGCCCGGCGTGCCTCCGAGCACCGTGTGACGCGCGTCCAGTTGCTCGTTCTTGTAGTCGATCGAATCGATCCAGCAGACGGCCTCGTCGGCGACGAGCACCGCGCGCATCGGCGGCACGATGTCGTCGGCGCCCTTGGCCGCGCCGAAGCCCGCGTAGGCGACGTCGAGACCGCCGAAGGCCGTGCGTGCGAGCGCGGGCAGCACCGGCTGCGTGACGCCGACGACGAAGGTCACGTGATCGTCGGGATGCATGTCGGTGAAGCGCACGCACAGCACGAGCGTCGCGTTGTGCAGCGCGCGGTCGCTGCGGTTGTCGACGATCACCGACAGGTCCTTGCCGAAGGTCGTGCGCTCGACGTGCAGGTCGAGGTACGACTGCTCGGGGAAATAGCTGCGGTACGGCTCGCCGAGCAGGCCATCGCAGAAGCCGATGTCCATCAAGATCAAGTCCCACTGCCCCTGGGCGCGGCGACGCGCGAAGTGATCGCGGATGCGCTCGAAGGCGCGTTGCTCGTCGCCGAGCTGCATGTCGAGCCGCGCGCTCTGCAACTCGGGACTGAACCAACACGCGCCGAGCATCATCGATTCGTACAGGCCGGTGATCTGGCCGCCTTGACGCGTTTTGCCGAGGTAGCGGCGGTTGCGGTACGGGTCGAGCAGATCGCGCAACGACTCGGCTTGCTCGGGATAGCGCGTCATCGCGAGTTCGAGGTCCGTGCGTCCGTCGGCGCTGCGGCCATGGCGCGCTTTCCACACGCCGCGCATCAACAAGGCCGGAGCGCTGTCGGGGTGCTCGTGCAAGAAGCGATCGAGCTCGGCGAGCACGCTCGACGCGCGCTCGGGATTCGCGCTGTCACTCGGCGCTTCGCCCTCGATGCGAGCCAGCGACGACAACAACTGGGCCTCCACGTCGAACGGCGCCATCGCGAGTGCTGCTTGCGCGGAGACTTGCGCGTCGTCCCAGCGACCGGCGAAGGCCTCGAGGTACGCACGATCACGTTGCAAACACAGGCGCGCCCATTCGTCCTCGACCTCGCGGAACACCGGCACGGCGGCGTCGAGCGCGAACAAGAGCTCCTCTTCGAAGCGCAGCAGCTCGGAGTAGCTCGCCTGGCGCCGCTCGGCGCGCGCCTTGCGTTCGTCGGCGAGGACTCTCTGACGCGCCGCATCGACCGGCGACAGCGAGATCGAGCCGAGCGGCGTCGCGGCCTGAATCTGCGTCGTTTCGAGCAGTTTCGAGAACTCGTCGCTCCAACGCTCGAACACCAGCCACAGCTCCTCTTCGTGGCGCTGCTGCTCGGCCGCCGAGTAGTACTTGACGAGCACATCCAAGATGCGCTTGCGCGATTCGAGCACGCGCGGCGCGACGCGCCGGAAATCCTCGTGCTTCAACTTCTCGAAGTACTCGCGCACCGAACCGACATCGCGCACCGCGACGTCGAGGCCACGCAGCACGCGCATCGTCGCTTCGATGTCGTAGGGTTCGCTCGAAGCCGCAGCCGCGCTCAGAGCCGCCTCGACCGGCTGCACTTGTTCGGCGAGCACGCGTTCGCGCTCGCGCTTCAGCGCCGGATCGACGCCTTCGTTCGAGCGCTGTGCGAGCAACGTGATCAGCGCCGCCAGCGCCACGACGGTCATCAACACCGCGACGATCCACGGCCCGCGCGCCGAGGACGGGCTCGCGTTGCTCACGCGGTCTGCGCGCGCGGCTTGGTGCGCCGCATCACGCGTCGATAGGCCTTCAGGTATTCCTGGGCCGTCGCGTTCCACGAGAAATCCTGGCGCAGACAGCGCATCGTCACCGACTTCCACGCCGCCTGGTCCTTGTAGAGCTTGCGCGCGCTCTCGATCGCGCCGAGCAGGCTCTCGCCGGTGTACGACTGGAAGTGGAAGCCCGTGCCGCGCGCGTTTTTCTCGAGGTCGATCACGTAATCCTCGAGCCCGCTGCTCGTGTAGATCAGCGGCACCGCTCCGTAGCGCATGCCGATCGCGCACAGCGCGTTGCCGGGGTGGTAGTGCGCCGGCAAGAGCAGAATGTCGGCGGCGGCGATGATCTGGTGCGCGATGCCGGTCTGGTAACCCTCGAGCACGCGGCAGCGTCCCGCGAAGGTCGTCTGGATGGTCTTCAGGCGTTCATGGATGTCCGGGCGACCCGAGCCCATCAACACGACCTCGACGCCGCGTTCGAGCACGGTGGTCAACACTTCGGCGAGGATCTCGCAGCCGCTGTCGGTGTCGAAGCGCCCGATCATCGCGGCGAGCGGCGTGCGCGCGCCGTTGTCGAGCTTGAGCGCGCTCTGCAGCACGGCCTTGCACTTCGCCTTGCCGTTGAGGTTCTTGTCCTTCTGCGAGAAGGCCTTGGGCAAGAGCGGATCGGTCGCCGGATCCCAGGCGGTGTAGTCGATGCCGTTGGAGATGCCGACCAACTCCTTGGCGCGCCGCCGGAAGACTTCTTCGAGCCCGTAGCCGCGATCGAGTTGTTGGATGCGCGCCGCGTGGCCGGGCGAGTGCGTCCCGAGGATCGTCGCGAACTCCGCGCCGGTCTTGAGGAAGTTGACCTTGCCCGCGACTTCGACGCCGCCGACGGATTGGAACACGCGGTAGGGCAGGCCGAGTTGCGGCAGGATCTGACGCTCGAAACTGCCTTGCATCGCCAGGTTGTGGATCTGGAAGTAGGTGCCGGCCTTCGAAGCGGGATGGTCGGGGCGGCGCTGCGTGAACTCGAGGTCTTGGAGCAGCGGCAGGATGCCGCTGGTCCAATCGAGGCAGTGGATGACGTCGGGCTCGTAATTGAGCGTCGCGAAGCTCTCCATGACGGCGCGCGCGAACACCGCGAAGCGCCGCCAGTTGTCCTCGTAGGGACCGTCGTCGCCGCCGTAGGGATTGCGGCCGGTGAAGAACTTGGAGTGCTCGAACAGGTAGATCGGCAGGTCGCCGAGCACGCCGGTGTGGATCTGGAAGTTGGTGCGGCCGTCGACGTCTTGCGCGGCGACGGTGCCGAGGTGCTCGAACTCCTCGAGCTTGTCGATCTGGACGAGCTGCGTGTAGGGGATGAACACGCGCGCATCGCAGCCCGCGGCACGCAAGGCCTTGGGAAGCGCCGCGGCGGTCTCGGCGAGCGGCGTGCGCCGCACCAACGGGTCCAGTTCGGGGGTGATGAACGCGATCTTCATGCACTCGTTGCCCCGACGATGCGCGCGCCTGTGCCGCCCTTCGACGCGGTGAGCCCGCCACCGCGGTCCGACGGAGCCGTGGGGGTGCTGCACGAGCGACTCGCGCGCTGACCTCCGTGGCGTTGCGTCATCGTCCTTGTGTGTGATCCGAGGTCGATCGGAAGCGCCGAAGCGTCGACCGGGGAGCTCCGGCGGCAGGGGGCCTTGCCTTGCGGTGCGCAAGCCGGGCGAGAAACTAGGGAAGGAAGCCGAAGGGCCCTAGCCGCCGTTCAGGCAGGTGACGTAAGCGGCGGCGCGGCAATAGGTTGCGCGCGGTCTGAATTGTGCCTAGGGCTGACCTCCCGCGCGCTGGTACTCGGCCAGGGCGTCGGCCAGGTACTTCTGGATCTGTTCGATGCGGCGCTCGTCGGAGGGGTGCGTCGAGAGGTACTCACCCATCGATCCCTTCGTGGGGGCCTGGCCGCCGGCTTGCGCAGACATGCGCGTCCAAAAATCGATCGCCTTGCGCGGGTCGTAGCCGGCGCGCGCCATGTAGATCAAACCGATGCGGTCGGCCTCGAGCTCCTGCTTGCGGCCCCACGGTTGGAAGGCGAACAACTGCGCGCCCACCACGAGGAGATCCTGGTAACGCGCCATGTCCTTCCATTGGCTCGCGGCGACGCCGAGCAGCAAGTCCGCACCGTTTTGTTGCGACAGGCGCTCCGTGCCGTGGCGTGCGATCGCATGTCCGATTTCGTGAGCGAGCACGACGGCGAGCCCGGTCTCGTCCTGCGTCACCGGCAGGATGCCCGTGTAGACAGCGATCTTGCCGCCGGGCATGCACCACGCGTTGACGGTCTTCGGCTCGTCGATGATGTGCGCTTCCCAGGCGAAGCCCGGATCGTCGGCGACCTTGGCCAAGCGCGCGACGACGCGTTGAACGAGCGCGCCC
>CAYHRR010000311.1:0-5287 GCA_964358875.1 uncultured Planctomycetaceae bacterium
CAGCGATATCGCGCTCGACGCGTTCATCGGCGCGCGACTTCAACAAGCCGACGTTGACGACCATGTCGATCTCGCAGGCGCCGTCCTCGATTGCGCGCCGTGCTTCGTAGGACTTCACTTCCGTCGCGCAGGCGCCGAGCGGGAAGCCGATCACCGAACACACGAGCACGCCCGAGCCCTTCAAGATCTCCGCGCAGCGCGCGACGTGGCAACTGTTGACGCACACACTTGCGAACTTGTTGGCGAGCGCTTCGGCGCAAATCGTGTCGATCTCCGCGAGCGTCGCTTCGGGCTTGAGCAGCGTGTGATCGATGTAGCTCGCCAGCGTGTCGAGTTGCGGCGCCTTGCAGCCGCCCGAGCCGAGGCGACACGCGCCGGCGTCGATCGCTTCGCGCGCGCGAGCTTGATCGAACTCGACTTCGATCGTCGTCGTGCCCCAGCCCGAAACAGCCTCGGGTCCGCGCTCGAGAATCTGCCGCCCAATTTCCGTCAGCAGCGCTTCGAGCTCCGCCGCGCCGATCTCCCGGCCGTTCGCAGCCTTGTTCACGGGCGCACTCCTTCTCGATTCGTCTTCATGTAACGGCGTTCGATGGCGTCGATCTTGTCGACGCGCTTACGGTGACGCTCTTCGCCGGTTTCCGTCGCGAGGAACGCCCGCACGATGTCTTGCGCGACCGCGCGCGTGATCATCTTCGCGCCGAGCGAAAGCACGTTGGCGAAATTGTGCTCGCGCGAGTTCTTCGCCATCGCGACGTCGCAGCACGTCGCCGCGCGCACGCCGGGAACTTTGTTGGCGGCGATCGCGGAGCCGATGCCGGCGCCGTCGATGACGATGCCGAGTTCCGCTTGCCCGCTGGCGACCGCTTCGGCGACCGCGTGCGCGAAGTCGGGGTAGTCGCAGGCGCGTTCGTCGCGCGTGCCGAGGTCGATCGGTTGATGGCCGACTTCGGCGATCCAGGCGAGCACGTCCTTTTTCAGCGCGAAACCGCCGTGATCCGAGCCGACCGCGACGCGCTTGCGACCGTTCACGGCGCCGCGTGCGAGACGAATGCGTCGGCGGTGCGCTTCTTCTTCGGCGAGCGGCGTGACGACGGCGGCGTCCGGCACCGAGTACGTGCCGCCGTCCGGCGTTCGCGCGAGGCACTGCGCCGTGACGAGTTCGCGACCCTTGCCGTGCTTCGGCGCCGGCGCCTCGGAAGGCTCGACGGCGACATGCACGCCGCGAACACTCGGCCGCGACGGATGCGCGGACACCTGCTCCGCATTCCCCCGCTCCGCAAAGGCTCGCCGAGCGGCGCGCCGCGCAATCTCCGCCACATCGAGCTTCATCGAGCGCGGGAGTCTACCGCACCGATGCGACGATCTGGACGCTCACAACGAACGAGCACGGCCCCACCGACCGAGTGTCCGGCTAATGGAATAGGCCGACCGGTTGGTACGTTCGGTAGTTCTCCTCGATGTCGCGGTAGACGGCATAGCTTGATGAAGCCCAAGCGTCGGCGTCGAAAGACTCGCTGCTCTCGAAAATGCCGTCGTTGTCTGCATCACAAAGCACGAGGTTCGCGCCGGACGGTCTGCCGACCACGTAGCGCTTCAATTGATCCTGGTAGCGGACGACATACACACTGTTCGCTGCGATCAAAATGGGCGCAGCCACACTGTCCAAGACCAGCTCGGGGATCCCGGTGAATCCGACCAGGTTCAACCGATACAGCTTTTGCTCGGACCGCGAGACCAACAGGACGTAGCGCCCCTCCGGATCGACCTCCATGTCGTTGACGTCGAACGGGAAATGACCGAGCGCTCGTTTTTGGATCCGCGGCTCCCGTCGCTGTTCCGCGACTATGTACGTGCCACCTTGCACGTGAGCTTCGAGCGCGGACAACGGCGCCGGAGTCCCGATCGGCTCGTTTCGTTTCGCGCGCGTCGCGTAGGGCGCTCCTTCAGGAGCCGTGATCATCCACATTTCCAGCACGGTCCCTGCGGAGAGTGAGCCGTCCTCGGGGGACAAGGGCGGGCCGGCGATATAGACCTCATCCCCGGCGCGTGACGCGAACCGCACCGGTAAGTACGGCACCGAGTAGCCAAAACTCGCCGTATGAGCGCCCGCCGTTGTTCCGGGCGCCGCAGGTATGGAAGCCTCCGCGAAATTTTCGGGGACGAATTCGGTGAATGTCAGCCTCACATCGTCGTTCGAATCCCGACTGACAACCACTTGGAAGAACTGGCAGTGAATTACGAGGCGACTCCCCACCGAAGTCGTGGCGCCACCTGAAGGAACCCCGGCGCTTTCCGCCTTCGACGTTTCCGTCGTCCGCTGTGGCTTTGTTCGATCACAAGCCAACGTGCCGAGTGCCAACCCGAGCGTGCCGACGGCGAGAACGACCACTCCACGAGGGAACGGGAGTTTCATTGCGTCGGCCCCCACTGAAGTTGAGCCGGCGTGACTTTGGTTCCGGGCGACGAACGCCGCGCAGATCCTAGGTTGAGCTGTTTCACGCCTTCACGCGCGCGAGCTTCGGTACCGCGCGCTCGAGCAACGCACTGAAACGGCCGGCGGCTTCGCGGCCGGACTCCATCACTTCGGCGTGCGACAGCGGGTGCGGGCTGATGCCGGCGGCATGATTCGTGATCAATGAAATGCCGGCGACGCGGCAGCCACAGGCGCGCGCGGCGAGGACTTCGGCGACCGTGCTCATGCCGACCGCGTCCGCGCCGAACTCGCGCAACATGCGAATTTCGGCCGGCGTTTCGTAGCTCGGGCCGAGCAAGCCCGCGTAGACGCCGCGCTGCAGATCGATGCCGAGCTCGCGCGCGCTCGCAGCAAGCGCGTCGGCGAGCTGCGCGTCATAAGGGCACGCATAGCCCGCCTCACTTCGCGCGAGCGGCGTGCGACCCTGCATGTTGAGGTGATCGGTGATCGCCATCAGCGTGCCGGGCTTCCACTCCGCGCGAATGCCGCCCGCTGCGTTGGTCAGCACAAAGGCCTTCGTGCCGAGCGAAGCGATCGCCCGCACCGCTCGCGTCACCTCGTGCACGCTCCACCCTTCGTAGAGATGCACGCGACCTTGCTGCGCGAGCACACGCACGCCCGCGATCTCGCCGACGACGAGTTTGCCCGCGTGACCGACGACCGCGCTCTGCGGCATACCCTCGATTTCGCCGTACGGAATCACGCGCGCCTTCTCGAGCTTGTCCGCGAACGCGCCGAGACCCGAGCCGAGCACGAAGGCGACCTCGATGCGCTCGATGCCGTGCTTGCGCAGCGACGCGGCGAGCAATCCGACGTTTTCGGCGAGAGCAGTCATCTCAGTTCTCCAAGAACGGTGCGGCAATCGTCGCCGTCATCCAGGTCGCGAACGAGCCCGCGATCATCGCCTTGAAGGCGAGCCGCACGATGTCGCCACGACGCTCGGGCGCGAGCGGCGTGATGCCGCCGATCTGGATGCCGATCGAAGCGAAGTTGGAGAAGCCGCACAGGGCATAGGTCGCCATCTTCGCCGCGCGCAGACTCTCGAAACCGTCGGGCCCGACCCCCGGCATCAGTCCGACGAGCTTCTGGTAGGCGACGAACTCGTTGATCGAAGTCTTCACGCCGAGCAAGCCGCCGAACAGCTGGCAATCGTGCCAACCGTCGACGCCGATCACCCAGGCGAGCGGCGCGCAGGCCCAACCGAAGATGCGCGACAGCGACAAACCGTCGGCGAGCGCAAGCTTCTCGCCGAGCCAACCGAGCGGCCAATCGACGCAGTTCACGAGCGCCATGAAGGCGATCAACATCGCGATCACGTTGAGCCACAGCTTCAAGCCGTCGCTGGTGCCGGTGGTCGCAGCTTCGAGCAAGTTCGAGTCGACGCGCTCGATCTTCAGCTCGCAACGACCCGACGTCACGGGCGTCTCCGTCTCCGGCACCATGATCTTCGCCATCGCAAACGCCGCCGGCGCCGACATCACCGAGCTCGTGATCAAGTGCGCGCCGTACTCGGTGCCGAGCATGCCCATGTACACCGCGAGCACCGAGCCCGCGATGTTGGCGAAGCCGCCGACCATCACCGAATTCAGCTCGGAAAGCGTCATTTTCGGCAGATACGGCTTCACCACGAGCGGCGCCTCGGTTTGTCCGAGGAACACGTTGGCGGCCATCGAGGTCGACTCGGCGCCCGAGACCTTCATGAACAAGGTCATCACGCGCGCCATCGCCCACACGACGACCTGCATCACGCCGACGTGGTAGAGCACCGACATCAAGGCCGAGAAGAAGATGATCGCGACGAGCCCGCGGCCGGCGAAGGCGAACACGAAGCCGAGCGTCGAAGTGCCGTCGCCGAGCGGGCCGAACACCAAGCTCGCGCCGGGCACGCCGCACTCGAGCAGGCGATCGACGAAGTGCGCCATGCCCACGAACAGCGCTTTTCCCGCTTCGGTGCTGAGGATGAGCAGCGCGAAGCCGAACTGCAGCGCGACGGCCCAAAACACGATGCGCCACGGGAATTTGTCGCGCCGCGACGACATCAACCACGCCGCGCCGCAAAAGAACGCGATCCCGATCAGGCTGCGCACGAACGGCATGGGTGCGCGGCACTACAACGTCAGGCCGACCAACTCGCAAGCACGAGCGGCTCGGGCGTGTGCTTGGCGACGAGCTCATAGGCGCGGTTCAACAGCACGTGCGTTTCTTCGAGTCCGCGCCCGGCGTGGTGGATCGCGATCAAGTGCTCGCCGCGCGAAACGCGCGCGCCCTCGGCGACGAGGAACTCCAAGCCGACGCGCGCATCGATCGGATCGCCGAGGCGTTTGCGGCCGCCGCCGAGTTCGCAGATCGCTTGACCGACCGCGCGCAAGTCGCGCCACGCGAGATGACCGTCGCTCATCGCCTTCACGTATTCGATGTGCGGCGCGCGCGCGAACATCGAGCGGTCGTCGAGGCAGCGCGGATCGCCGCCCTGCTCCGCGATGATCTTTGCGAACAGCTCGCGCGCGCTGCCGTCGTCGAGCGCCGCCGCGATGCGCGAGCGGCCTTCGTCGAGCGACGACACGAGCTCGCCCAAGCGCAACATCTCGCCACCTTGCAAGCACACGAGCTCGCGCAAATCGGCCGGGCCCTTGCCTTCGAGACAGTCGAAACACTCGAGGATTTCGAGGGAATGGCCGGCCGTGCGACCGAGCGGCCGCGCCATGTTCGTGTGCAACGCCGTGGCGCGCACGTTCATGCCGCGCGCGAGCGACAGCATCTTGTTGCGCTTGTCGCCGATCGCTGACGGCGAACGGCTGACACTTGCACCCCGTC
>CAYHRR010000312.1:0-4513 GCA_964358875.1 uncultured Planctomycetaceae bacterium
AGCGGTAGCGCGTCGAAGCAGGCGACGTGGCGCGCGAGCTGCTCGTGCGGCATCCACGCGAGGTGCGTCGCGTGCTCTTGAGCCGTCGCGCTGAGGTGCGCGCTGAAGTCGCCTTCGCCGATCGCCAGCAAGTGCACGCGCCGGCCGCGCGCCAAAAGCAATTCGAAGCTCTCGGCAAGCAGCGCGAAGTTGTGCCACGCACGTAGGCGGCCGTGAAAGCCGAGCACGAAGGTGTCGTTCGGCAGCGCGAGTACACGCTCCGCGCGCGGTCGAAACGTATCCGTGTCGACGCCGTTCGGAGTGACGTGCATGCGCTCGCGAGCGACGCCGCGTTGTGCGACGTACTGCGCGACAGCATTCGAGACCGGAAACACGTGCGCTGCGGCGCCGAGCACTTGCGCCTCCGCGCGCACTGCAGCGTCGGACGGCGCTACGCCGCGATGCTCGCGCGCTTCGTCGAGCAAAGGCGCGTTGACCTCGAGAAACAACGGTGTCGTCGTTGCGATGCAAAACTGCGCCGCACCGCTCGCTTCGAGGGCGTGGCGCTCGTAGACGAGATCGAGCGCGCTCGCGTCGTCGAGCCGCGACAACTCACGCGTCACCGCAGCGTCGTCCTTCGCTTCGACGGCGATGACCTCGCAGCCGAGTGCTCGAAACGCGCGCTGCAGCGCAGCGACGTGCACGGCCGCGCCCTTCTTACGTTCCGGGCCGATGCCCGGATCTTGGTTCACGTAAGCGATGCGCACGACGCCTCCGTGACTGCGATGCTTTCGTCGAACCAGCGGCGCAACGTGCGGCTTTGCACGTGCGCGTCGAACATCGAGGCTGCGCGCGCGCGGCCGGCGGCGGCGATTGCGTCGCGCAACGCTGCGTCCGCGAACATGCGCTCGATCGCCTGCGCCGTTGCCGCTGCGTCGTTTTCCGCGACGAGCACTCCGGCGCGTCCGTGGTCAAGGATCTCAGCCACTCCGCCGACCGGCGTCGAAATGCACGGCACGCCGGCGGCTTGCGCTTCGAGCAGCACGGTCGGCAGCGCGTCGCGATTACCGTCGTCTCCGACCTTGCACGGCAAGCACAGGACTTCGGCCTCGCACAACAGTGCGCGCACGCGCTCGAGCGGCACTGCGCCGACGAGCTGCACGCACTCGTTCAGGCCTCGCTCGGCCACGCGTTGCGCAATTCGTTCGCGGTCCTCGCCGTCGCCGGCGATCACGGCGCTGAAGTCGCTGCCGCGCGCTTTCATCGCGGCGAGCGCGTCGATCAGAACGTCGAAGCCCTTCTTCTCGACCAAACGGCCGATCGAGAGCACGCGGCGCGCGATCGGCGTCCGACGCAACGTCGCGAAGCTGGCGATGTCGATGCCGTTGTAGTGACGCCGCAGCTTGCGCGCCGCCTCCGCGCCGACGAGGCCGCGGACGTGCTCCACATTTGCGTCGCACACGGTGACGACGAAGGCGGAATGTTCGAGCAGGGCGCGCAGTTGCGCAGCCGAAACGCTGGTGCGGTAGATGTCCTTGGCGTGCGCCGTGACGCTGAAGGGCGGACCGCCGAGTTCGTGGAGCAGCATCGCGGTCACGGCGGAATCCGTGGCGAAGTGAACGTGGACGTGCTCGATGCCGAGCTCGCGCGTCCGTCGCAACAGCCACAACGCCTCGGCGAGCAGGCTCGCGAACTTGGGCAACCCGAGTGGCGCGAAACGCTCGTGAACGTCGCGCACGCGCGCGAGCAACTCTCCGGCACCGGAGTTCGTGTCGAACAGCTCGCGCCACGGATCGAGCGAACTTGGAAGCAACTCCACCGGCGCGCGCAGTCGCGCGAGTTCCGCGTGGCGCGGCTCGTCGTCCGGCGTCCGCCGCGAAAAGACATGCAATTCGGCTCCGAGCGTTTCCTGCGCGAGCATCTCGCCGAGCACGAAGGTCTCCGAGAGCCTCGGGAATTTCTTCAGCAGGTAGGCGATGCGCGGGGCCATCAGCAACCTCGCGCCGCCACGGCGCTGCGCGACGCGGAACCGTCGAGCAACTGCGCCGCCACCTCGCACGTGCGTTCGTGTCCGTCGAGCGGCGGCATGGCCGACCAGTCGCGGCGCAGCTCGATCGATTGTTCGACCAAGGCGCGCAACGCGCGCGGCTTGGGATCGGTGATCGTCGTCGCCAGGCCGAGCGCGTCGAGTCGCTGCGCGCGGATCAACTGCTCGCGCCGCGGGAAAACGCGCGGCACGAGCACCGCGTTGGTGCGCGCTTGCAAAATTTCCGCGACGGTGTTGTAGCCCGCCATCGCGACCACGACGTCGCTCTCGGCGAGCAAGCGCGGCATGTCGGCGTGAAAGCTGTGGATGCGCACGTTGCGCAGCGTGCGACCGAGGCGCTTGACGTGGCGCGCCTGCAACGGATGCATCAACGGCCCAAGCACGATGGTCGAATCCCACGGCACGGAGCCGAGGCGCAGACTTTCGAGATACGCGAGCACCGTGCCTTCGCCGTCTTCGCCGCCGCCGGCGGTCACGAGCACGTGCGCGCGACCGATCGGACCCGTGCGCGGCGCTTTCGTCGTCACCGGACGCACGACGTAGCCGGTGAATTCGACACGCGCCGCGAGCTCGGGCGGAATCGGGTACTCGGCGCGCGCGTCGAACACTTGCGGTGCTCCGTACACGC
Organism: uncultured Planctomycetaceae bacterium; assembly: GCA_964358875.1. Classification (GTDB taxonomy): domain Bacteria; phylum Planctomycetota; class UBA1135; order UBA1135; genus CAYHRR01. Next base: position 2,655 of record CAYHRR010000312.1, read on the forward strand.
ACACGCGGTCGTACAGCTCGCGCAGCGCCTCGCGAATCGGCGGCACACTCCACTGCACAGCGACAGTCGCGGGATCGTCGATGATGTCGCGCAGTCCGAGCAGCGTGCGCGTGCCGACGTCCTTCGCGCGACGCAGGATGTCGTACAGCTCGCCGTTGAGTCCGATCGGCTGGTGATCGGCGATCAGCAGGTTCGGACGGAACGTGTCGAACGCTTCGGCGAGCAGCCCGCGCCGCAAGCGTTGCACCAAGTCGAGCCCGCCCGGCAAGCAACGCGGCGTGTAGTCGCCGTGCTCATCCTTCGTGATCGACGGCAGCTTGACGATGTCGACGCCGCGCGGAAGCGGGAAGTGCGTCGCGCACGGCGAACCGCTGACGACGAGCACGCTCGCGTCGCGACGGCGTTCGACCAGCGCTCCGGCGAGCGTCAAGGTCCGCCGCAAGTGCCCGAGCCCGTAGGAATCGTGGCTGTAGAGGAGGATGCGCTCGGAGACGGGTTGGTTCGTGTGCATGGGAGTCGTCCGTCGAGCCGGCGTGGTCCGCAGCGCTTTTCGCGGCGGGCCACCGAGCTCGTGGACGCGACCTAGCGCAACGTGCGTGCCCGACGCTCGGCAACGACTCGCGCGCACCGCGCAATGAGGTTTGCGGGCGCTTGCGCGGCGCAAACAGGCCGTTGCTCTCGACGCGTCGTCCGACGTCTGGAGCGCAGCGTCCAAATCCTGAACACGAAGCTCGCTACCCCGCAGCGCGACGTCGTGCGCGCGTTGGCATCGCGCTTGCCAAGAGCTCTCTGCGCCGGCGCGACGTTCGCGCCACGCGCTCCAACCACGCTCTCCATGGAGGAGAACTCACCGTGTCGCTCCGCTCCCTCACCGTCATCGCCGCGCTGCTGCTCAGCGCTTCTTACGCCGCAGCCGGCGACGTCACCGGCCAAGTGCTCCTCAACGGTCAGCCGGTTGCCGGCGCGAATCTCAACTTCCGGCGCTCCTCGGGCGGCGGCGGCGGCGTGACGGAGCTCAACGACGGCACCGATGCCGGCGGCAACTTCACCACCACCGTCACGCCCAACAACGTGTACGACATGACGATCGTTCCGGCGCCGGGCACGCACGCGCTGGTGACGACGATTCCGAGCGTGGTCATCGGAGCGGCCGTCAACAACCTCGGCACGATCGCGCTGCCGGACGGCGTGCTGCTCAGCGGTCGCTGCGTCGATGCCTTCGGACTCGGCATCGCGAGCGTCAACGTCGACGTCATCGACGCCGGCGGCGTGAACATCGCGCTCGCGGGCGACATGACGGATGCGACGGGCCACTTCAGCGTCGCCGCACCCGCCGGAATCGTCGAGGTGCGTTTCGACACGACCTTGGTCGTCGGTCCGCTGCTCGCGCCGCGCACGTTGGCGGTCACGCTCGGTGCGGATGTCGCGCTAGGTGACGTCGTGCTCGCGCCCGGCTTCGTCGTTTCGGCTTTGGTGCGACGCCTCAGCGGGAACACCGCGGTCAGCGATGTCGAGGTCGACGTCTTCGACAGCGTGAGCGGCGCGCTCTTGTACACGCCGAGCGACAACACGGACGCGGCGGGCTTCGTCGACTTCGTCGTGCCCGCTGGCACGTTCGACATCCAGTTCACGCCGCCGTTCGCGCTGCATCTCGTCGGTCAGGAACTCAACAACCACGTCGTCGCAGGCAGCGCGACCTTGGGCACTCTGCTGCTGCAGAACGGCGTCGTTCTGTCGGGCACCGTGACGGGCTTCGACGGCTCGATCCACGGTGGTGGGGGCGGGGCCCACCACAAACCCCGGCGCGGCGCGCAAGGCTTCACCGCACGTGCATGGAGGTCTCGCTGATGACTGGTTTC
>CAYHRR010000312.1:4523-5287 GCA_964358875.1 uncultured Planctomycetaceae bacterium
CGACGTCGACAACGCGGTGACGGGCGCGAACGTGTTCCTCGGCTCGGACAACACCAACCTCGCCGGCTTCTACCAAGTGATCGTGCCGACCGGGACGTTCCACATCACCTACTCGCCGCCGCTCGCGATTCCCTACGGAGCGGACGTTCACACCAACGTCGCCATCGCCGCGAACACGCTGCGCAACGCGACGCTGCCGACGTGTCCGTTCTATTCGTTGGTCGGCAGCGGCATCGCAGGCTTGGGCGGTTTCACGCCGCAGATCAGCGCGACGGGCGGAGCACCGCGCGTCGGCAACGCGAACTACGCGATCCGCATCGACCAAGGCCGCGGCGGCGCGAAGGCCGTCGTGATTTTCTCGACCGCTCCCATGCCGAACCCCTTGCCCAGTCCGTTCCAGTTCATCGCGACGCAACGACGCGTCGTCACGCTCACCGGACCCTTCGATCAACCGGGCGCAGGCAGCGCGACCTACCCCTATCCGATCGCGGACAACCCGGCGCTCGCCGGCTACTTGATCCGCTCGTGGATCTACGTGCGCGACAGCGGCACCACCGTCAACAGCCTCACTCGCACTCAGGAACTCCGTGCAACGATCACTCTTTAGCTCAGCGTTCGCCTTCACGCTCCTCGTCGTCAGCGGCTGCGCCGGCGGCGGAGGAGGAGGCGGTGGCGGCGGTGTCATTCCGCCGGTCGCCGATACCAGCGCGATGCCGCGCACGGCCGGACTCGTTTCGGCCTGCGCGGGCGATGCGACGATCCGC
>CAYHRR010000313.1:0-5267 GCA_964358875.1 uncultured Planctomycetaceae bacterium
TTCCGCGAGAAGCTCGAGCTCGACGGCGGCGAGATCGAGTTGTCGGAGTTGATCGACGATGTCGACCTCACCGAGCTCGCCGTCGGCGACTACGAGGTGCTATTGCGCGTCGAATCGCGCTCCGAACCGTCGGCACACGCGCCGCTCGAGTGGAGTGCCTCCGTCACGATTCGACGGGGCACTGCGGCGCGCGCCGTCCTGCGCAGGCGATGAGTGCGGCAATGCGCAAGCTAGCGCTCGGCGCGCTGGTGCTCGTCGCGCTTCTTGCGTTGGCCTTCGTGCTGCTTCGAGACTCGGGCGGTGCAGCGTTCGTTGCTCCCGATGCGAGTTCGACGGTTGAGGCGGCGACGATCGCCTCGACGACCCCGAGTTCCGATGCACCTACGCTCGACGTGGGCCGCGAAGTCGAGCACGAGCGCGTCGCGACGCCGCTGTTCGGGCACAGCGCGGCCGAGGACTACACCGCGACAGTGTTCGGGCGAGTTCTTCGCGACGCGTGCGTCGTCGCCGGCGTCGACGCGCGCTTGCGGCGCCACGCGCTCACAGGCCGCGGTGTCGATGCGCGCTACGACCTCGACGCGACTTCAGGGCGCGAGCGCCGCATGCACAGCGCGAACGACGGCTCGTTCCTGTTCGAGTACCTCGGCGCCGGAACGTACGAGCTCGTCTTGCACTCGCTAAACGACGACGAACTCGTGCTCGCGCCGCTCGTGGTCGCATTGCGCGAAGAGCACGACGTCGGCAACTTGACGTTCGAGGCGCACGCTTCGATCCACGGCACGGTGCTCGGATTTGACGACTTCCCCGAACACTGGGCCGTCTACGTGCACCTGATGCCGCTGCCGTCGAATTCGGCGGATCCCGAGGAAAGCAAGCAGATCGCGTGGACGAAGAAGACGCGCCGGGAGATGGTCGACGTTCCGCGCAAACCGAGATTCGACTTCGACGAGCTGCGCGCGGGCCGCTACGCGATCTACGTGCAGGTCGGCCGTGCCAAGTTCATGGAGCGCGATCCGCTCGTGATCGACGTAGAGCCTGGCGAGCGTCGCGAAGTGAGCATCGACCTGCGCGCCCTCGTCGGCGCCCGACTCGTGCTCACACTACGGCACAACGGCAACCAGCGCGCGCTGACACGCGGTCGTATCACGTGCGATGCAAGCGACGAGCCGATCGAGTTCACGTTCGCCGACAACGTCGCGTTCGTCGCCGTACCGCCGACTTCGATGGCCCGATTGAGGGTGTGCTCAGAGCTCGGACTCACACTTCACGAAGAGGACCTCGGCGAGCTTCGAGGCTTCAATCGTGTCGAGCGCACGATCGATTTGGATCTGGGGATACTCAGCGTCGCCAAGCCTGCGTACATCGCGACCGGCGACTCGGACGCGGAGTTCATTGCGCTCTCGGTGCGCTCCAGCGACGGCGCTCGCGAAGTTCTCACGAGTTGCGCGCCCGTTTGGGTGCTCGACCGACCGGAGACTTCGTTCTCCGCCGGCGAACCGGAGCGGACTTCGGACCAAATCAAGCAAATCATGGGGCTCGACGCTGTCTTCACGGAGCAGCTCCCGGGAACGCTCATTTTCGGAGTCGTCCCGGTGGGTCGCTTCGACGTCGTCATCCGCTTCGAGTCGCACGCCACGCCGCCGGCTCACGCGCCTGTCGAGTTCTTCGCCATCGTCGAAATCCGCCGCGGCGAAACGACGCGCGCCGTATTGAGGCAGCGGTGAAGGCGGCGGTGCGCACCGTCCTCGTCGGCGCGTGGCTGATCGCGGCCTTGCTCGTCGGAGTGTTCATTGCTTGGCGCGCGTCGCGCGGACAGGCGGTGACTCCGGCGCAGGTGACTGCGACGGATGCACGGGCGATCGACGAAGTCGCGGACGTCGAGCCCGAGCTCGAACTCGAAGTCGCGGATCAACCCGACACAGTCAACGACGTTCAGCGTTCGCTCGTTCCCGAACTTGATTCGGCAGAGAACTCGGGAGTTCGCATCAAGGCTCGTGTGATGCGCGACGATCGGCCTGTCGCCGATGCTTCAGCTCGACTTCGGCGCATGGTTTCGGGAAACGACGGTGCTTCGCTCGTACCGGATCTCTCGACGGCCCAAGACCGGGTGATCCGGCGCCGTACCGACGACTCCGGCTGTGTGATCTTCCGGTCGATCAGGCCGGCGACCTACGAACTCACGCTGTCGGCGCGCGGAAGTGACAAGTTCACGGTCGCGCCGATCGTCGTCGATTCCGGCGTCGACGTCGATCTCGGTGATCTCTTCTTCGCGCGGCGCGCTTCGATCGTCGGCGCCGTGCTTCTCCCTCCGCTGCTGACAACCTGCGTACTCGAAGTTCGGGCAAAGGCGGTCGGCCACGACCGATGTGCGATCACCGATGCACTCGGGCGTTTCTCTTTCGACGATTTGACGGCGGGCAACTACACGCTCGCGATCGCGCCCTCGGACTGGTGCGCCGTTCAAACGGAGTCGCTGACGGTCGAGCTTGCGCCGGGCGATCGGCGCGACGTCTGCTTCGATCTACGCGAGCGCGTCGGTGCAGTGTTGACGCTCGACATCTTCCTCAACCGCCAACGCGCGACGAAATCGCGCAGCACCGTCGTCGCCGACAGCGACGGGCAACTGACGGTTGCAGTGTTCATCGACGACGACGAGTCCGCGCGTCGACAGCCCTGGAAGCCGGTCGTGATCGTGTTACCACGCAGCCAAACGGCGCGGCTCGAAGTGCGTTGCTCGAGTTTGCTGCTGCACACCGAGAGCCTCGACGCGCTTTCGTCGAAGGAGCCGAGTCGTCGGCTCATCGATCTGGAGGTCGGTCGACTTCTCGTCGAAATTCCCGCGGGTTTGGAACGCAGCGGGCCCGGGCGCCTCACGTTCGTGATTCGGACATCCGACGGAACGCTCGAGATGCTCCGCGACACGTCCGAAGTCGACCTCGGTGTCGAAAGCGAGCTTCCCGCTGAGCTGGAGATCGGACCGCTACTCGTCGGGAGTGTCGACATCTCATTGCGCTGCGAGTCGACGTCCGTTCCGCCTACGTACGACCCGTTCGAGTGGAGCGCGAGGGCGACGATTCGCCGCAGCGAAACGACGCGAGCTGTGTTGCGACGCCGCTGAGCGAGCGCAGCAACGGCTCGAACGTGCTCGCGTGTTCGCCTACCATCGCGCGCTCGACGCGATGGAGACGCAGCGCAAGATTTTCGTGACCGGGGCGACGGGCTTCGTCGGACGCGCGTTGCTCGCGCGGCTGACGGGCTTGTCGGTCGTCGGGCTCACGCACGGCGGGGCCGAGTTGCAGGGCGCGAACGTGCGTTTCGTGCGCGGCGACCTTGCGCAGGCGGACGCGTGGACACGCGAGCTCGTCGGCGTCGACATGGTCGTGCACTGCGCGGCGTTGACCGGCAAGGCGCGCGAGCGCGATTTGGTGCGCGTCAATGTCGATGGAACGCGCGCACTCGTCGACGCGTGCAGCGCGGCGGGCGTGCGGCGCTTCCTGCACGTTTCGAGCATCGCCGTGAGCTATCCGGAGCTCGCTCACTATCCGTACGCGCGCTCGAAACGCGACGCCGAGCAAGTCGTGCGCGAGAGCGGACTCGAGTGGACGATCGCGCGACCGACAATCGTGCTCGGGCGTGGTTCGCGTATCGCGAAAACGCTGCGCGGCATGGCCGGCTTGCCGCTCGTGCCGATCTTCGGCGCGGGACGCGTGCGCATCCAGCCGATCGATGTCGCCGATCTCGCGCTGCTCTTGCGCGATTGGGTCGACGACACGTCGCTCGCACGGGACACCTTCGACCTCGGCGGCCGCGAGGCCTGCGAGTTTCGCGACCTGCTTTCTCGCGCGCACACGCGCCTGCGCGGCGGACGCGCGAGGTTCGTGCGTTTGCCGTGCAAGGCTGCGATCGCCGTGCTCGGTCCGCTGGAGAAGGGGCTGTTGCCGCTCTTGCCGGTGACTGCGGGCCAGCTCTATGCGTTTGCCTACGACAGCGCCGTGACGCCGAACCGCTGGTGGGAGCGGCGTCGCGCCGAGTTGAAGGGCGTCGACGAACTCGTCGAGGATCTCGCGCGCGATGCTTGAGCGCGACGAGTTGGAGCGCGAATGCGCGACGTTTTGCCGCTACTTGAGCGGCGGCGACGCGAGCGCCTACACCCGCGCGAAGTACGTCGCAGCGCACGAGTGCGGTGCCGTCGAGGGATTGCGCACGACGAGCTTCGAGCGCGCCGTGGCGAGGCTCGCGCGCGCTGCACCGCTGCTCACGCGAATGCTCGACGCGCACGAACGTGTGTTCGCGAACGGCTCGTTGTTGCGGCGCAAGCTCGTGCTGGTGCTCGCCTTGCTCGAGAGCAAGTCGCCGCCGGCTGAGGAACTCGACGCTCCGACCCACGGCTCGACGCTCGGCATGTTCGTGCGCATGGCGTGGCTCGGCTGCGTGTTCGCGCTCAGCGTGATCGTGATGGCGCTCGCCTTGTTGCCGGTGCGCGTCGCGTGCGCGTTTGGAGCCGGGAAGTGAAGCACGTCGTCGTCGTCGGCTCCGGCGCGAGCGGCGTGCACTTCGCGCAGTCGGCGCTCGAGCGCGGTTGGCGCGTGACGATGCTCGACGTCGGCCGCACTGCGCCGGCCGCTGAATTGCCCGACGCCTCGTTCACTGCGCTGAAGCGCGAGCACACCGATCCGGCGCGCTACTTCCTTGGGCCCAAATTCGAAGGCGTGCTCTTTCCCGGTCACAAGGGCGAGTACTACGGCTTTCCGCCGCACAAGGGCTACGTGTTCGCGCCGCTCGAACGCTTCGCGTGGCGCGCGCGCGGTTTCGAGCCGCTGGTGTCGTTCGCACGCGGCGGCTTGGCCGAAGCGTGGACCGGCGGGTCGTTTCCGTTCACGGCGGCGGAGATGGAAGCGTTTCCGTTCGAGCACGCGTCGTTCGCGCCGTACTACGGCCGCGTCGCCGAGCGCATCGGAGTCAGCGGCGCCGTCGACGACCTCGCGCGCTTCTTGCCGGGTCACGAGCACCTCGCGCCGGCGCTCGCGCTCGACGAACACTCGCGCGTTCTCTTCGAACGCTACGAGCGCGACAAGGCGCGGCTCAACCGCGACCTTCGCGTGTTCATCGGTCGCTCGCGCGCGGCGGTGCGCGGCGAGGATCGCGACGGACGCAACGGCTGCACGAAGCTCGGCCGTTGCCTTTGGACCTGTCCGCGCGAGGCGCTGTACACGCCGTCGCTCACCTTGCGCGAGCTGCTGCGTCGCGACGGATTCACCTATGTTCCA
>CAYHRR010000314.1:0-5254 GCA_964358875.1 uncultured Planctomycetaceae bacterium
TTCGGTTCAGCGAGGCGTCCTATCCTAGCGGGCCGACGCGGTTGCCCGGAAGAGTGCTTTCCGGTCACTACCAACGCGCGAGCTCGCCGGAGATTGCCTCGACGAGGTCCTTGAGCGTGACCAGACCCAGCGGCTTGGCCGGCGAACCGACCAGCGCGGCGCGTTGGCCCGCCGCCTTCAGGCGTGCCAGGGCCCGGTCGAGCGGAGTGTCCGGTTCGAAGGCGAGCAAGGGCCGTAGATGGCGCGCCAACCCATCGCTCGGCGGCGCGCCGAGCACCTCGAGCTGGTGCACATAGCCCCGCACCTGCCCGCGCGCGTCCACCAGGGGCAGGCGCGAGAACGGCGAGATTCCGATCTGACTCAGGTGTTCTGAGATCGGCCGCTCCGCGCGCAGGACCTCGACTCGCTTCCAGGGCACCATCACGCGGTCGACGCGCAGGCTGCGCAGTTCGAGCACGTTGCGCGCCAGCTTCTCGACGTGGGGTTGAAGCTGGGATTCGCGCTCGCGCAGCACCTCGATCACCGCCTCGCGCCCTTGCACGCGCGCCAAAGCGCCGCGGTCGAGTCCGGCGAAGCGCGTCAGCGTGCTCGTGACCAGGTACAGCGGCGCCACGAGCGGCGCGAGCACGAAGCGCACGCCCAAGACGAGCGGTGCGGTCCAGCCGACCAGCGAATGCGGCCGGCGGCGGAACAGGTCCTTGGGGAACAGCTCGCCGAACAACAGGATCGGTGGCGCGACGAGCAGCGTGATCGCGAACTCGTGCAGGCTCGGCGGAATGTCGAAGGGCGCGAGCAGACTCTCACCGACGAGCGTCGCGAGCTGGTGCATCAAGTTGTTGGCGACGAGCAGCGTGGTCAACAACCAGGTCTCGTTGCGCACGAGCACGAGGATCATGCGCGCCGAGCGGTGGCCGAGCCCGGCCTCGGACTCCAGGCGCGTGCGCGACAGCGAGTACATGCCGATCTCCGCGCCTGAGAAGACGGCGGCGAACGCGACGATGGCGGCCAGTGCGATCAGTGCGGGGAGCAGCGTCACGGCGTCACCGCCTCGCGCGCACCGTCGGTGTCGTCGACGTGCACGATCACGCGGATCACGCGCCGCCGCTTGACCTGCACCACCTCGAACACGAGCGGCCCCGAACGGACCACGTCGCCGTTGCGCGCCAGGCGACCGAGCAACGCCGCGACGAAGCCGCCGAGCGTCTCGAATTCACGCGACACGACGCGCGCGCCGAACATCTCGTTCCAGTCGCGGATCGAAATCGAACCGTCGACCTCGAAGCGACCGTCGCCGAGCGCCACGACGGGCTTGATCGCGTGCTCGCCCTCGACGCGCAAGTCGCCGACGACTTCCTCGAAGATGCTCTCGACCGTGACGAGCCCCGCGGTGCCGCCCCATTCGTCGATCGCGACGGCTTGCGCCACGTGACTTTCGCGCAGGGTCTGCAGCGCGTGCATGGCGCTGGCGACTTCGGGCACGAACACGCACGGTTCGAGCATTTCGCGCAGCACACCGTTCGGTTGCGTCAACAAGTTGCGCACGCGCACGCGACCGACGATGCCGTCGGGCGTGCCGTCGATCACGATCACCCAGGGCTCCTTGGCTGCGGCACCTCGCGCGGTGATCGCAGCGCGTTCTTCTCCGTTGACGTCGAGGAACAGCATGTCGACGCGCGGCGTCATGATCTCGCGCACGCGCACTTCCTCGAGTTCGACGATGCCCGAGAGAATGGAGGCCTCGCTGTCGAGCAACAGTCCCTGCTCGGCGCTGCGTTCGAGCGCGTGCGCGAGCGCCTCGGTGGTCACGCCGCGTTCCTCGCGCCCCGCGGGTCCGAGCGCGCGGTACATCAGTTCGAGCAAGGTGTCCGCAGCCTTGCGCACGGGCGCGATCGCGGCGACGAAGGCCGCCATCGGCACCGCGGCGAGGCGCGCGATACGCAACGGCGCGCGCAGCGCCAAGGTCTTCGGCACGACCTCGCCGAACAGCACGACGACGAGCAGCGCGATCACTTGGCCGAGCCACTGCTCGGCCGGCTCGCGCCCGTGCAGAAAACTCGCGGCGAACGCGAAGAACAAGGTGTTGACGACGAGGTTGCCGAACAGGATCGCGATCAACAACGCGCGCGGTCGCTCGAGCAGCTTCGTAGCCGCCGCGCCGACGCGACGCTCGTCGGTCAGGCTCAAACTGAACAAGGCCGTCTCACTCGCGCTGAAGCAGGCCGAGGCCGCGATCAGCGCGATCATCACCGGAGGTTCGTAGGCGACGTTCATCGCTCAGACGCGCTCCGCCGACTCGACGGGCAAGTGCATGCGCACATGGAAGCCCGCACCGGGCGCGCTTTCGAGGGACAGCGTCCCGCCGTGCAGCACAACGACGTTGTGCACGATCGCGAGCCCGAGTCCGGTGCCCTTGCCGACGTCCTTGGTCGTGTAGAAAAGGTCGAGCACCTTGCCGAGTTCGGCCTGCCCGACGCCGGGACCGTTGTCGTGGACCTCGAGCACGACCTCGCCTTCGCCGCCAGGTCGCAGCACGACTTCGATGCGTCCGTTCGGTTGCGTGTCCAGCGCGTCGAGCGCATTGACGAGCAGGTTGAGCACGGCCTGTCCGATCTCGTGCGTTTCGCCTTGGATCGTCGGAAGCGCGTCGAACGAAGCGCGCAAGGCGGCCGGCAGGACGTCGGAATCGCTGCTGTGCAGGCCGTCCGACACGACGAGCGTGACGCCGGCCTGTTGCGCGCGATGGCGCACGAGGCTGATCGCGTCGAGCGCCGGCGCGGCGATGTTGAGCGGTGCGCGGTGCGATTCGCGCGGAGTGAAGCGCAGCAGCTTCCCGACGGTGTCGCGGATGCGTTCGAGCCCGCCCGCCAAGAGCCGCAGGTACTGCGCGCGCTTCTCGCGCGGCAGATCGTCGCGCTCCAAACGCTCGACGGCGTTGAGCAGGCCGCCGAGCGGATTGTTGATCTCGTGCGCGATGCCGGCCGCGAGTTCGCCGGTCGCCGCCAGACGCCGCTGCGTCATCGCCGCATGCTCTGCGGCGCGCGCTTGGGCCGTCGCCGCCGTGACTTCGCTTTCGAGCTTGGAGTTGAAACCCTGCACCACGCCCACCATCGAATTGAACGACTTGGTCAGCTCCGCGATCTCGTCCTCGGTGCGTGGCGCAGCGACGCGCGCAGAGAGATCGCCGGCGGCGACACGGCGCGCAGCTGCGGTCAGGCGCGAGAGCGGTTCGAGCACGTCGCGTCGCAAGGCGAAGAACAAACCCGAGGCGATCAGCACCGTCGACACGCCGAACACGATCAAGAACGTCGTCACCAGCGAACGCGTCGCGTGGAAATCGCCGTCGACCTTGTACCAGCACGCACCCCACACGCCCTCGGGCGTGTCGATCGGCACGACGCGACCGCCTTCGACGTCCTCGACGGCGAGTCCGTTGCGCACGGCGAACTCGATCGCGGAGTACACCACCGCGTAGTCGAACTGCGCCGTGCGCCGCGACGAGCCCAGCGGGTTGAGCGCGATGCCCTGCGGTTGCACGGCGCCGCCGCCCGGTCGCGCCAAGTTGCTGTCGAGCAGCAGCGCGTCCGACAACTTCTCCCAGCCCGACCACTCGAGGATGCGTGCGGCGTTGAGGCCGCCGGCCGGTTGGATCTGGCTGCGCACCGTGCCGACGAGATCGCCGGCGACAGCAGCGGCCACTTCCTTGCTCGTGCCGACGATGCGCTCGCCGAGGATCGCGACTTCGACGGCGAAGGCGAGCAGGTGGATCGTGACGATCCAGATCAACGTGCGATGGCGAAGGGAGAGGCTCACGGCGTGGTCAGCGTTCGAACAGTCTTCCCCAACGCGGCCGCGCTTCCAAGTCGCGCGCTCCGCGGTGCTTCACCGAACGACGCTCAGACCCGCTCGAAACCCGGCGGTGCTCACACGCCGCTCGACAAGGTGCTCATGATCGTCATCAACGGCATGAACAGCGCTACGACGATGAATCCGACCACGACGGCCATGAAGATCAGGATCGCCGGTTCGACGATCTTGAACAGCGCGTCGATGCGCCGATCGACGGAGATTTCGTAGGCATCGGCGACCTTGAGCAACATGCGGTCGAGTTCGCCGGTCGCTTCGCCGACGTCGACCATGTTGACGACCAGATCGTCGAACACGCCGCTCTCCCCCATCGGCCGCGCGATGCCTTCGCCCTCGCGCACCGTCTTGCGGATGTGTTCGACGCCTTCGACGAGCACGGCGTTGGAGGTCGTGTCGCGCACGATCGCCAAGGCGTCGAGGTGCGGCACGCCCGATTCGATCAACGTGCCGAAGGTGCGCGCGAAACCGGCGATGTTCGCCTTCGACAACACCGGGCCCAGGGCCGGCGAACGCAAGGCGATCTTGTGGAGGCGATAGCGGTACGCACCACCGCGGCGCATCAGCGCGAAGTGCGCGAAGAGCAGCAGCACCGGCGCTCCGAACACGATGTACCAGTAGCCGACCGTGAAACGCGAAACGTCGAGCAGGATCTGCGTGATCGGCGGCAGCTCTTGATTGAACGAGCTGAAGATCTCCTCGAACTTCGGGATCACGAACACGATCACGCCCGAGACGACCGTGGCCGCGACCAGCGCGACGACGATCGGATAGATCATGGCCTGCACGATCTTCGAACGGACCGTCGCCGCCTTTTCGCGGAACAAGGCCAAGCGGTCGAGGATCTTGTCGAGCACGCCGCCGGTCTCGCCGGCCTTGACCATCGACGCGTACAAGCGATCGAAGCAATGGCCGTGCTTGGCCATCGACTCCGACAGCGCAGTGCCGGCCGACACGTCTTCGACCAAGGCCGCGAGCACGTGCTTGAACGGACCGGGACGCGTCTGGCCCTCGAGAATCGTCAAGGCCTTGACGATCGGGATGCCGGCGCCGGTCAGCGTCGCGAGTTGCGTGGTGAACTCGGTGACGAGTTGCACGGGCACGCGCCCGCGGCGCGGAGCTCGTGCCGACGGTGCGGCCGCTCCGCCCTCGGAACGCGCGGTTGCCGGAGCGGTGCGTTGGAGTTTCTTAGCCATCGGCGTGCCAGTGTCGGCGCAGTGTGCGAACGGTGGAAAGGCTTGGATATCAGGTGCTAGCAGTCCGTTGAAGAAGCTCCGTCGCGAGACAGAGCGTGGTGCGGCGAGGCAAGGAGCGCGACGGAAAGCGGAGCAGAGGCGACCTTCCTGGCCGCTGAGCACCACTTTCCTAGCGCGACGCAGGATCGCCGCACCAC
>CAYHRR010000315.1:0-5229 GCA_964358875.1 uncultured Planctomycetaceae bacterium
GCGCGTCGGGCAAGATCGCGGCCGCGCGTGCGTCCGAACTCGGGCGCGGCTACCGCCAACCGTCGCGCAATGCGAGCAACCGCACGGGCAAGGGCACGGCGAAGTAGAGAGCGCGCGGCGCCGCGCATCGTCGCGTATTTCGCGGTTGAGCCGAGCGTGCGGCGAAGCTGGTTCGACATCGACGCGACGACGAAACCTGCGACGCGCGTGGCTCGCAAATTCGTGAACGCGGAAGGCCGCCGTGCGCTGAAAACCCTGCGGCCGGCTGCTATCGTCCGGCCTCGTCAGCGCCGAGATCGGTGCCGTCCGCCACGCCCGTGTTCGGGGCGTACTCGGCATCGCACGCGCGACGTTTGACCATCTCGTCCCCAACATCCTCACGGAGCATTTCCATGGCCAAAGGCCAGCAGCAACCGAAGAACGTCAAGAAGCCCAAGCTCTCCACCAAGGAGAAGCAGGACAAGAAGAAGGCCAAGCGCGAAGCCAAGGGCTAGTTGCGCGCACGCACTTGCGCCGTCGCGAGTGCGGACCTCGTTTGGACAACACGATGCGGTGGCCGATTTGCACGGCCGCCGCATCGAGCGTTTCGGCTGAGCGGCGAACTGCGCAGCAGGGCGCGCGACTCGCCTAGTGCGCCGCGTCGTCTTCGAACAAGGGCGTCGGCAGCAGCGCGGTGTCGAACGAACGCCCGCCGGCGGTGACGTAGAGGTGTCCGTCGTTGATCGAGACATCCCAACGCATGTTGCGCTCCACCTGCGCCTCGAGCGCGCGCAAGAACTCCGCTGGAAACACGGTGACCGGGATCTCCGCCGCGCGATGGATGCGCTCTCCGGTCAAGCGTGAGCGCAGCAAGTCGAGGCGGCGATCGGCGTACAGAGCGACACGCGGAGTCGCCTTCGAAGCGCGGTGCAGACGATCGGCGGACGGCGCGCCGACCTCGATCCAGGCGAGCCGTGCGCCGGTCAAGTCGTGAATCGAAATCGCGGGCTCGTCGACCGAGCTGATGCCGCCCTTGGAAAACGTGATTCCCTCGGCGTATTCGAGGCAATAGGCGAGCACGCGCACCAGCATGAACGACGCGCTCTCCGACGGATGGCGCGCGACGCGCAGCTCCAGCGACTCGTACACGCCGCGGTCGGTGTGAGCGAGTTCGATTTCGAAACGGTGCATCGTCGCGGTGAGGCCCATGCACGCAGCGTAGCGCGCGCGAGAGCAGCGGACGCGCTGCGCGTTGCGAAGCGGCGCTGCGTGCACGCGCAGTTCGACGCGCGCGTCCGACAAGACGGAAGCAGACTGGTGACCGTCGCGAGTGACTTGCGATACTGGCGCGATGTGCGGCCGCGTCACCCACGCTCTCACTTGGTCGGAACTGCACGACCTCATGCAGCTGACGACCGAGCCCTCGACCCCGCTGCTGCCGCGCTTCAACATCGCGCCGACACAGAACGCGCCGATCGTGCGTGGACTCGAGGGGGGCGGTCGCGAATTGGTGCCGATGCGCTGGGGCTTGGTGCCGAGTTGGGCGCCGGACCTCGCGCTCGGCAGCCGCATGATCAACGCGCGCTGTGAAACCGTCGCGAGCAAGCCGGCCTTTCGGGCGGCGTTCAAAGCGCGACGCTGTCTCGTGCCGATCAGCGGTTTCTACGAGTGGGAAGCGCGCGGCGCCGGCGCGCCGAAACAGCCGTGGTACATCCACATGGCGCACGCACCGGGCTTCGCGCTCGCCGGACTTTGGGAGCGTTGGAGTCCGCGCGAAGGACCGACCGTCGAGAGCTTCACGATCGTCACGACGAGCGCGAACGAACTCGTCGCGAAGTTCCACGAGCGCATGCCCGTGATCCTGGCGCAGTCGGATTTCGCGCGCTGGATCGACATCAGGGAGCGCGACGCCGCGAAGTTGCAGGCGTTGCTCGTCCCCTATCCCGCCGCAGAAATGGCGGCTTATCGCGTGAGCACGTTGGTGAACCGCGCGACGATCGACGACCCGCGTTGCATGGTGCCGTTGCAGGATTGACGACGAAAAATCCCGGCTGCACCGGGCTCGGCAACGTCGACTTCGTGCGCGCGAGCACAGCGCCGACACGACCGATGCACGCGCACCGTGCGTGAGCGTTCGACACCGTTCATGCGCGCGTTCGCACGAAGCTCGCATGTCGCGCGAGCGGAAGCAGGACCTCGCAGCCGCACTCGGACGCGTCGACCTCGTTTCGGACCGTCCGCAGCATTCCAGGCGCTCTCTACTTCGCGAGCGCGCCGCATCTACGCACTCGGGCCCTTCGGTCGTCGACGTATCCGGTCGAAATACCCACGAATCGCGCCGAAATCTGCGCGGTTTCGTATCGCGCGGACCGTCCGAGTGGTGATGTTCACCGGCAGGCCGGACGTGCGAAACCATGAGCGGCACACGATCGACGAAGGACGGAGTCGGCGCGGCAGCGCGATTTCGATGAACACATGACGACTCGACTGGAATTCAAAGTGCGGCGCGATCCGGCGACGGGGAGCGGCTACGTGTCGGTCAACACGCGCGGTCGCGCGCTGTTGCGCGACCCGTTGCTCAACAAGGGCACCGCGTTCACGCGCGAAGAGCGCGACCGCTTGGGACTGCACGGTGTGTTGCCGCCGGCGGTCAACACGCTCGAGCACCAACTCGCCCGCGCTTACGAGAATTTCCGCGCGCAGCCGACCGGACTGGCCAAGTACGTGCACCTCGCCACGCTGCAGGATCGCAACGAGGTGCTGTTCTTTCGGCTGCTGCACGAGCACATCGAAGAGATGATGCCGATCGTCTACACGCCGGTCGTCGGCGAAGCGTGTCAGCGTTGGTCGCACATTTTTCGGCAGCCGCGCGGCCTGTACATCGGCTGGGATCAACGCGGACGCATCGCCGAAGTGCTCGCCACTTCTCCGGTGGACAACCCTTCGGTGATCGTGGTCACCGACGGCGAGCGCATCCTCGGCTTGGGCGATCAGGGCGCGGGCGGCATGGGCATTCCGGTCGGCAAGCTCGCGCTGTACACGCTGTGCGCAGGCATTCCGCCGAGCTCGACGCTGCCGATCCTGCTCGATGTCGGCACGGACAATGAAGAGGCACTCGTCGATCCGCTGTACCTCGGACTGCGCCAGAAGCGCATTCGTGGCAGCGCCTATCAGGGCTTCGTCGACGAGTTCGTCGCCGCTGTGCGCCGCGTGTGGCCCGACGCGATCTTGCAGTGGGAAGATTTCCTGAAAGAGAACGCGATGAAGCAACTCGCGCGTTCGCGCGACAAGTTGACTTCGTTCAACGACGACATCCAAGGCACCGCAGCGGTGACGCTCGCCGGCATGCTCGCCAGCTTGCGCATCACCGGCACGCCGCTGCGCGACCAACGCATGTTGATCGCCGGCGCGGGCGCTTCGGCGCACGGCATCGCCGAGCTGTTCGTCTCCGCGCTGCTCGACGAAGGCATGTTGACGCGCGACGCCTACGCACGCGTGTACTTGACCGACCGTCAAGGACTCGTCGTTCGCGGCCGGCCCGGTCTCGCCGATTTCAAAGCGAGCTTCGCGCGCGACCCGGATGACGTGGCCCACTGGCGTTGTGCGGACCGCAGCTCGATCACGCTCGAAGAAGCCGTGGTGAACGCGCAGCCGACGATCCTCATCGGAACGTCCGCGACGCCGGGCTTGTTCACCGAGGGAGTCGTGCGAGCGATGGCGCGCTGCAACGCGCGGCCCGTGATTTTCCCCTTGTCGAACCCGACGGCGCAGGCCGAATGCACGCCCGCCGACGCGCTGCGTTGGTCCGACGGTCGCGCGATCCTCGCCACGGGAAGCCCGTTCGATCCGGTCGAATTCGGCGGACGCATGCTGCGCTTCGGTCAGTGCAACAACAGCTTCATCTTCCCCGGCGTCGGTCTCGGCGCATGGGTCGGCAAGGGGCGGCGCATCACCGACGAGATGTTCCTCGACGCGGCGCGCACGCTCGCGTCGACGGTCAGCGATGCCGACCTCGCCGAAGGCTCGCTGTTCCCGCAGCTCACGCGGAGCCGCGACATCTCGCACGCCGTTGCGTGCGCCGTGATCCGGCGCGGCATGCGGCAGGGACACGCCGACCACGAGCTCGAAATCGAACTCGAGGAGCGCGTGACCCGCTCGATGTGGTTCCCCGAGTACGTGCCGATCCGCTACGAGCCCTGACGGTCGCTGCGACGCGCTCGCGTTTCCGGCGGACGCCCGCAGCTCCGTGCGCATGTTTTTCGTACGCACGCGCGCGCAGCACGAGGCCTGGCGCGCGCCGCTTCGGCGTCGGCGCGCCGGCGCGATGAGCACGGCCGTGCGCAGCTGAAGCGCAGCCGCCGCGCGCGTCGATGAGCACGCCGCGATGCTCGTTCGACATTTCATGACTGCTCAGGTGATCACCTTCGGTCACGACATCACCTGCGGCGAGGCTCTGCGCTTGATGCACAAGCATCGGATCCGGCGCGCTCCGGTCGTGCGCGCCGAGCGCCTCGTCGGCATGCTCAGCGAGCGCGATCTGCTGCGCGTGCTGCCCGGCACGATCCGTCAGATCGACACGCGCGCGGGAGCCGATGCCGAGCAAACGCCGATCGCGATGGTGATGAACGCGACTCCGCTCACTCTCGATCCCGAGGCGCACATCGAAGACGCCGCGCGCGCGATGATGACGAACCGCATCGGCGGCATGCCGGTCGTCGCGGACGGTGTGATCGTCGGCATGCTGACCGAGTCGGACCTGTTCCGCGCTTTCGTGCAGATCGCGAATTCGAGCGGCTTGCTGCGCATCAGCCTCTCGCGCACCGTGATTCGTGAGCACGCGCCGGATCCGGTGATGCTCGCATTGCGGCTCGGTTTTCGAGTGCGCGGCTTCCTGCGGCACGAAAAGCCGGGCAGCGAGGAGTTCGCCGTGCTGCGCGTGCAAGGCGGCGACAAGGAGCGCTTGCTCACGATGCTCGAGCACTCCGGCTACAAGATCGTCGAGGTCGTCGATCGACGCCTCCCCGAGGAACAACAGCCCGCGGCGTGAGCGCCGCTGCGCCGTTTCCTAGCAGTCTGTTGCACAAGCCGCGTCGCGAGACAGAGCGTGTTTCGGCGAGACACGGAGCGCGACGGAAGGCGGAGCAGGGGTCCCCGCGTTAGAGCGCGAAGCGCTCGTGGTGAAGGCTCCAGTGGAGCCTTCGCAGCGGGGTGCCGCCTTCGTGGCCGCTGAGCACCACTCTCCTAGCGCGA
>CAYHRR010000316.1:0-5229 GCA_964358875.1 uncultured Planctomycetaceae bacterium
GCTCACCGGCCTTCTTCCAAAACTCCGCGCCCGCTTGGGCGGCTCGGCGCCCGAGCGGGCGCGGAGTCGCGCGCGGCGCTCGGGCCGTGCGCAATCCGGTCACGCAGCGAGACCGCGCCGTCTCTCCTGCGCGCCCGCGTTCATCTGCCTGTGCCGCTCACCGGCCTTCTTCCAAAACTCCGCGCCCGCTTGGGCGGCTCGGCGCCCGAGTGGGTGCGGAGTCGCGCGCGGCGCTCGGGCCGTGCACAATCCGGTCACGCGCAATCCGGTCGCGCGCTTCTCAGTGCGCGGCGCCTTCGTGCGACAGCGCTTTCACGAGCTCCGACACAACTGCCTTCGCGTCGCCGAAGAGCATGAACGTGCGGTCTTGGAAGTACAGCTCGTTGTCGATGCCTGCGAAGCCCGGGCTCTTGCTGCGCTTGATCGCATAGACCGTCTTGGCCTTGTCTGCGTCGATGATCGGCATGCCGTAGATCGGCGTGGTCTTGTCGTGCCGCGCGCCGGGATTGACGACGTCGTTCGCGCCGATGACCAAGGCCACGTCGCATTGCGGCATGTCGGGGTTCATGTCCTCCATCTCGATCAGGTCGCTGTACGGGATGTCGGCCTCCGCGAGCAGCACGTTCATGTGACCGGGCATGCGCCCGGCGACCGGATGGATCGCGAACTTGACGGTGATGCCACGCTTTTTCAGCAGGTCGTAGAGCTCGCGCACGCGGTGTTGCGCTTGCGCGACGGCCATGCCGTAGCCGGGGATGATCACGACCAGGTTGGCTTGCTCGAGCACCTGCGCTGCGCCGTCGATCGCTTCCTCCTTATAGAGCTGCGCCTCGCCGCCCGCCTTGGCCGCCTGCACCTTGCCGAAGGCGCCGAAGAGCACATTCGAGAACGAACGGTTCATCGCCTTGCACATCAGGATCGACAGGATCAAACCGCTCGAACCGTCGAGCGCGCCGGCGACGATCAGGAGCTTGTTGTCGAGCACGAAGCCCATCGCGACCGCCGACAAGCCTGCGTAGCTGTTGAGGATCGAGATCACCGTCGGCATGTCCGCGCCGCCGATCGGGATGATCAACAGCACGCCGAAGGCCAGCGCCAGCGCGATGATCACCGGGAAGGCGAGCACGGCCGAAGTCGGTTGGACGACGAGCCACACGCCGAGCCCGATCGCCAGCACGAGCAGCGCGATGTTGCTGACGTTCTGCAGCGGATAGGTCACCGGGCGCTGCGGGATCCACTTGAGCTCCATCAGCTTCCCGGCCGCCATCAAGCTGCCCGAGACCGTCAGGAAACCGAGGATCACCTCCGCGACGATCGCAGCCATGCGGAAGGGCGTGAGGTGCGCCGGATCCGACACGATCAGGTGGTAGTACTCGGCCGTTCCGACGAGGCCCGCGGCGAGACCGCCGAAGGCGTGCGACAAGGCCGTGCGCTGCGGGACCGCGGTCAAGGGCACGCGCGACAGCGGCACACCGACCGCGAAGCCCGCGACGATCGGGATCACGATCCACAGGTGATCGGCGACCGAAGCGCTGTTGCCGACGGCGATTTCGATCCAAGTGGCGAGCACGGCGAGCACCATCGCCGCGACGCCGGCCGACACGCCCTTGCGCGCCGACTTCGGGTCGTTCATCCAGTACAGCGCGAAGATGAACAGCGCCGACGCGACGAGGTAGGCCGGTTGCGTGAGAGCTTGCATTACTTCTTCGCTCCCGCGCGCGGCGCCTGCTTGAACATCTTGAGCATGCGGTCGGTCAGCATGAAGCCGCTGACGATGTTGGTCATCGACGCGAACAAGGCGATCGAGCCGAGCAGGCGGATGCCGGGCGAGAACTCGCGGTCGCCCGCGACGATGATCGCGCCGACGACGGCGATGGCCGAGATCGCGTTGGTCAAGGACATCAGCGGCGTGTGCAGCAAGCGCGACACGCGCAAGATCACGCCGAGACCGATGAAGGTCGCGAGCATCAGCACGAACAGCGGCGACCAGTAGTCCTGCGTCGCGACGACGTGTTCGGCGACTTCCTGCACTTCGAGCGTGAGCAGCGGACTCATGCGCGCGCTCCGCTGGCTTGCGCGGTCGCGGCCATGGCCGCTGCGGTCGGCGCATGGCGCACCGCGCCCGCGTGCGTCAGCAAGCAACCGACGAAGATCTCGTCGGTGAACTCGCGTTGGAATTTTCCGTCCTTGGTGACCATCAGCTTGATCAGGTTGAGCACGTTCCTCGCATACATCTCCGACGCGTGCGTCGGCACGGTGGCCGGCAAATTGGGGATCCCGACGATCTTCACGCCGTTGTGGACGACGATTTCGCCCAGCTTCGAGAGCTCGCAGTTGCCGCCGCTCTCGACGGCGAGGTCGACGATCACCGCGCCGGCTTTCATCGACTCGACCATCGCGCGCGTCATCAGGCGCGGCGCGGCGCGGCCGGGAATCTGCGCGGTGGTGATCACCAGGTCCGCGTCGGCGACGCGCTTGGAGACCTCGACGCGCTGCTTCTCGAGGAACTCCGGCGTCTGCTCCTTCGCGTAACCGCCGGCGCCCTCCATGTCACCCATGCCGGGGACGTCGATGAACTTCGCGCCGAGCGAGAGCACTTGTTCGCGCGCCGCCAGACGCACGTCCGTCGCTTCGACCGAACAGCCCAGGCGCTTGGCCGTCGCGATCGCCTGCAAACCGGCGACGCCTGCGCCGAAAACCACGCACTTCGCCGAGGGAATCGTGCCCGCGGCGGTCATCAGCAGCGGACACATCTTCGAGAGCTGCGACGCGCCGATGAGCACGGCCTTGTAGCCCGCGATGGTCGCCTGCGACGACAGCGCGTCCATCGCTTGCGCACGCGTGATGCGCGGAACGAGCTCCATCGCCAACGTCGAAACGCCGCGCTCGCACAGCAGTCCGACGAGGTCGAGGTTGGTGTTCGGCGACATGAAGGCGATCAAGACCGTGCCGCTCTTCAAGCGCGCGATCTCGGGCGCGGAGGGCGGCGCGACCTTGGCGACGAGATCGGCCTCGCTCCAGCCCTCGACGCCGGCCAAGGTCGCTCCGGCGGCCTCGTAGGCGCTGTCGACGAAGGCGGCGGCCAGGCCGGCGCCGCGCTCGACGCGCACGGTGAAGCCGCTCTTGACGAGCTGCTTCACGCTGTCGGGAGCCGCGGCGACGCGGGTCTCGCCGGCGCGCGTCTCCTTGGGAATGAACAAGTTGGCCATGGTTTCCGCCGTCCTCGCCTGAAAAAGGTCGAGGGATGATAGCGGCGCCCGAAGCGCGCGTCCTGCGCCGAAGTGCGGGCGCGGCGCACCGGATTTGGCCCAGATCGCGCCTAAGATCGGCGCCGCGGCTGCATCCATCGTCGGTCGCGCGCGTTCAGCGCGGCGGAGCGCGGAGCATGAAGGTCACTCTCGACAGAGTTGCGTTCGAGCAGGCGGTGCGCGAGCACCACGGCGCGGTGTACGCCACCGCGCTGAGCATTCTGCGCGACGAAGCGGCAGCGTTGGACGCTGTGCAGCAGACCTTCCTCAAGCTGCTCGCGGGCGCGGTGTCGCTCGACGAGAGCGCCGATCCGGCGCGCTCGTTGCGTTGCACGGCGGCCCGCGAAGCCCTGATGGCGCTCCGTTCCGCGCGCAGTCGACGGCGACGGGAAGAGAGCTATGCCATGCAACATCCGGAGCGTTTCGAAGAGCGTGGAGTCGAAGGTCGCGAGTTGCTCGCGGCGTTGGAGCGCGAGCTCGGCGCGTTGCCGATCGAATGGCGCGACGCGCTGTTGCTGCGTTTCCGCGGCGGGCTGAGCTTCGCGGAAGTCGGCGACGCGCTCGCGATCAGCGAACCGAGCGCGCACCAACGCGTGCAACGCGGCGTCGAGAAGCTGCGCGAAAAACTGGCGCGGCTCGGATTCGCCGCCGTGGTGCCGAACATCGGCGAGCTCTTGGCGCGCCGTGAAACGCTCGTCGTGCCGCCGGGCGTCGAGGCGAGCCTGCTCGCGTTGCGCGCGGGCACGCTGACGAAGTTGTTGTCGTTGCCCGTGCTCTCCGCACTCGTGGCGTGCGTCGTCGTCGCCGCTGCGTTGTTGACGCAGAACGCGAGCGAGGGCGAAGACTCGCGCGCATCCGCGAACGCGCTCGCGCCGCTGGGTTACATCGCCGACGTGCGCGGCGAAACAACGGCGCAAGGCACGCAGCGCGTCGAGGCTCCGCCGCCGGCGGCACAGCTTGGCGGACTCGGGTATGCGGGCGATCACGCGGCGTCGCTGCCGAAGGCCGTGCTCGAAGGTCGTGTCGTCGACGTGCTCGGCTTCGCCGTCGAAGGCGCGGAAGTCGTTGCGGCCTCGACGGAATCCGGCGGCAAGAACCCGGCCTTCGGCGCGCGCGCGAAGACGGATCGCGGCGGGCGCTTTCGCATGGAGCTCGAGGTCGCGGTCGCGAGCGGCCAGGATTACCAACTGACGATTCACGCGGCGACCTACCACCAACTCGCAGGCGTCGTGCGTGCGAAAGCCGGCCAAACCGCGCCGTTTCAGCGCATAGCACTCGCCGACGAGGTGCTCGATCGGCCGGGCCGTTGGGACGTCGACGTGCGCGTCGTCGACGCCGACGGCCGCGCGGTGGCGGGCGCGCTCGTCTTCGTCGAGCATCCCGTGCGCTGGCAAGGTTCGAGCACGTGGCTCGAACGCGAGTGCGGCGCCGAAAGCGACGCGGGCGGAACGGCGCACCTCGGCGGCGACGTGCTCGGACCGAAGCGGCTGCGCGTCGACGCACGCGAGTTCGGTTTCGCGCCGCTGCGCGAGCCGCTCGTGCTCGACGGCGGCGGTAGCACGCGGCGCGAGGTGCGACTCGCGCTCGGCGCGGCGCTCACCGGCACGTTGCGGGACGAACTCGGCGCGCCGATAACGAAGGACAAGCTCGGGCTCGGCCCGGTCAAGCTCTACGCGACCGCCGACGATCCCAACGACTGGTACGAAGCGCGCTTTCCCGAGCCGGGTCGCTTCGAGATCGCCGCGCTCGAGCGCGTGCCGCACACGCTGCACTTCCGCGCCGAGCCTTGGTCGACCTTCACCGTCGTCGACGTCGTGCCCGGCGCGGGCGAGCTCGCGCTGCAACTCAAGCTGCAGAACAGCAGCGTCGACAGCGGCACACACGACGCCGAGTTGCACGGCGCGATCGTCGACGCGCTCACGAATCGGCCTGTCCCGCTCGACTTCCTCGACGTGGGGGTCGAACGCATCGACGCTTCGTC
>CAYHRR010000317.1:0-2089 GCA_964358875.1 uncultured Planctomycetaceae bacterium
CGGCCTCTTGCGCTGCCGCATCGCGCGCCATCGCTTGGGCCGCTTGCTCGGCGGCCTGAGCAGCCTGCTCACGCGCTGCCGCGTCGTCTCCGGCATTGCGCAGCGCGCTCGCGGCGCGTTGCAAGGCCTCGGCTGTCTGCTTGGCCGTCGCATCTCCGGAGGCACGTTGGTGGCGGTCTTCGCGTTCCGCCGCTTGATCGAGCGCAGCGTTCGCTTGCTGCGCTTCGCCCGGCGACTTGGCGTCGCGCGCGGCCTGCGCCGAGCGTTGCAACTGCACGGCAGCGTTGCGCAGGCGCGCCGCACGCGCCGCCGCTTTGCGCGCGAGGTCGAGTTGCGCCGTCACGTCGCGCGCGCGCTCATCGGCGTCAGGCTGCCACGCTTCGAGCACGGCGCGATCGACTTGCTCGCGCGCCAGCAACTGCTCGAGTTCGCGCTCGATCTGCTCCAGCGCCATCTGACCACTCGCGCGGCCGGCGGCTTCGTTGCGCTCCAACAGTGCGCGTTGCGCGGCAGCCAAACGCGCGAGGTCTTCTTCGAGCGCCTTCTGCAGCGGCGAAGCACTGTCGTCGCGCAGCTTCGCGGTCTGTTGGCGGAGTTCCTGTTCCTTGGCTTTGAGCGACGCGAGTCCCGCTTGGATCTCCTTCAACGCTTCGAGCGAGCGCTCGAGGCTCTCCATGTTCTGGCGATCGAGCAGGATCGACAGCAATCGTTGCAGGTGCTCGATGATCGCCTCTTGGTGCTGCAGCGAGAGCGCGATCTGACCCGCGCTCACGTCCTCGCGCACCTTGCCCATCAGCTCCTCGATGGTCAGGCGACCGGTGCCGTCGCCGCGCTCCTCGAGCATCTTCAGACCGTCGCGCACGAGTTCGAGCGCGCGCGGGCGGCCCTCTTGTTCGAGGCGCGGCACCAGGCTCTCCATCGAGCGCTTGAGGCGTTGCAGTTGGCGCCGCAACAAGTCCTGCTCTTCGATCAGCGTCGTGAGGTCGCCGCTTTCCTGCGCGAGCGCGCGAGCCGGCGCTGCGCCGAGTACCAGCAGCACGCCGAGGATCGATGTCGCGAACCGGCTGCGAAGTCTGTGCATGGGTCCTACTTTCGGTCGGCGCCGGACATCTGCTTGGTGCTGTCGAGCAAGCTCTTCTGGCGGTTCAAGATATCTCGGGTCAACGAGAGGATGGACTGGAAGTTGTCCCACTCGGCGAGGCGATCGAGCAGCTCCGCCAAGTGTCGACGCGCGGTTTCCTGCTGTTCCTTGGCGAGCGTGAGCGCGGCGTGGACCTCGGAGGTCTCGAGCTCGCGCGCCGCACTGTCGAGCGCGTCGACGGCGCGGGCCGAGTCTTCGGACGACACGCTGAGCGCGAGCTCGAACAGGTGCGCCAGTTGTCCGGACAGGCCCTGGGGCGTCAGTCGACCGGCGCGCATCAGGCCGACCAAGTTCTGCCACGTTGCGAGCGGAAAACCCTTCACGGTCGCTTGCGCGAGGCCCGTGTCGAGCGCCTCGAGGAAGGCCGCGCCCTGTTCATCGATGCGCGCGTACAGCACGCCCTCGAAGACGCTGGCGAATTCGCGGGTCAACGCCTCCGCGTCGCCTTGGACGCGCCGTTGACCCGTGAGCAGGTTCGACAGCTCCGCGGCGTTCAGCGCGATCGCATCGCTCTCCAGCGCGGCGAGCACTTCGCTCGTGCGCGCCGAGCGTTGACGTTGCAAGAGGTCGAGATCGGTGACCTGCGCGCGCACCTTGGCGAGGCGATCCTGAAGGCGCCGCAGGAATTCGTCGTCGGACACGATGCGCACGCGCAGCGAAGGCGCGCTGCCGACTGCGGCCGGATCGATCGCGCCGTCGGCGAGCCGCGGCCGGCTGTCGCAGGCCTGCAGCTCGATTTCGAAGGCGTCGCCCTCGGCGAGCGTGGCGCCGTTCGCCGCGAGCGCGGCGCCGTTCGCCGCGAGTGCGGCCAAGTCGATGCGCGTGCCGCCGACGAAGGCCACGCCGCGTGGCGCTCCATCGCCGCGTAGCGCACTATCGCCGCGTAGCGCACGATCGCCGCCGCGCATCGGCATGGGCACCGGCACGAGCGGCAGTTCGTTCCAAGGC
>CAYHRR010000317.1:2189-5218 GCA_964358875.1 uncultured Planctomycetaceae bacterium
ATCGCCGCCGCGCATCGGCATGGGCACCGGCACGAGCGGCAGTTCGTTCCAAGGCGAGACGCTTTCGCTCTTGCCGACGGCATGCGAGCGCCACGACAAGCTCGCCACGCCGAAGCCGTCGGTGGCGCGCGCCAGCAAACGCAGAGCGCCGCCCGCCACTGTTTCGATGTCGCTGCGCGAAGGCGACAGCACCTCGATCTGCGGCCGTTCATCGGCGACGACATCGACCGCGAACAAACCCGGATCGGGATTGGAGAGCCCGGTGCTGTCGCTGAGTTCGAAGCGATAGCGCAACGATTGGAGCGCGACGAGGTCGAAGCCCAAACCGCTGCGCGCTAGTTCGGGCTCGCCGGGCTTGTTCGGAAAAGCACGCGTCGTCAACTCGAGCGCCTTGTCCTCGGGCAACAGCCGCACCACGCCGCGCGCATCGGCCGGAGTGGGCAGGATCGCGACGCCGATCTTCGTGCCGGCGACGACTTCGACGTCGCGGTCGAAGGCGGTGTGCGCTGCGACGCCGGTGTAGGCCGGCGGTTCGATGGTCAGCGCGAGTCCGGCGAGATCCGGCGGATCGAGCACCACCACATGGACCGTCGGGTCGCTGTCCTGATCGTCGCCGCCGCGCGCGTGGAAGGTCAGCGAATCCTGGCACGAACGCAGCAGCGTGCGGAACGATCCGTCGCCGCCGGCGCCGAGCGCAACCTCGCCGCCCGCATCGAAGCGCAACACGACTTCGTCGGGGCGCACTCCTTCGGCGCGGACGCTGACCGCCAGATCGCTGCCGCGCGCGACGCGCACTTCGAAGCCTCCGGCGACCGGCTGCACTTGCGCGCGCTCATCGGCGATCTCGATCACCAAGCGCGTGCGCTGCGGCCAAGGCACGTCGCCGCCGAACAGCCGTGCGCAGAAAATCGCCGCGTGCTCGCGATTGGCGATGCCGGCGATGCCCACCAAACAGGCCAAGCCGACGCCGGCGAACAAGCGTTGCGTCGGTTTGCGTCCGTCGAGCACGCCGGCGATGTCGGTGCGAGCGGCGCGCGCCTCGGCATCGCGCAGCACGCGTCCGACGAGTTCCGACGACGACTCTGCGGTCGGCCGCGCCTGCAACTGCACGGCGCTGACGAACAGTTCGTGCAGGTCGGGATGCTCGCGCTCGACGAGCAACGCCAAACCGGCGCGGTCGGGTCGACGGCGCAGATGGCGCACGAGTTCGCGCGCCACGATCACGATCGGCAGCGCGAGGAACACCGCCAAGTGGAACCAGCGCACGCCGCGCGGCACGTGCAGCACCCAATCGGCGAGGAACGCGAACGCGAGCCACGCGCCCATGCACACGAGCAGCACGCCCCAGGCGTGCATCCAAATGTGTGCGGTGAGGCGCCGCGACAAACGCACGAGCAGTCGCTCGAGCGTGGGCGTCGCGCCGAGATTCGGGTTCGATGCGGGCATGTCGTTCAGGTGCAGGCCGGGCTGCCGGCTAGCGCTGGAAGATCGGTAGGAAGCGGTAGGGGATTTCGAGGATCAACACGGCCATCGCCGTTCCGAAGGCCGGGCCGGGGCCGACATCGTTGGGCCAGGAACCGTCGCTGTCCTGCATGCGCAGCAGTTCTTCGCGCACGGTCGTGAAGTAGGACTCCCAGTTCTCCGCGCCCGCCGTGTACATCGCCTGCACGCCGTAATAGTGCCCGTACCAGAAGAAGTAGTGGCCGTTCTTGAAGCGGCCTTCCTGCATGTTGAAGTTCGCCAGGTTCGCGCGCAGGTAGCGGATGCCGTCGTCGATGGCCTTGTCGGAGTAGACGCCCGCGCCGTACAGCGCGGTCACTCCGGCGGCCGTCAAGGGGAACGAGGAGCGCGAGCCGTCTTGCTTCTGATAGTGGAACGAGCCCGGCTCGTTGCGATAGCCCATGTAGCCGCGTGCGCCGCCGTCGTCGGTGACCGCTGAGTCCACGACGTAGCGCGCGGCGCGATCGATCGTGCTCTTGGGAACGCGGATGCCGATGTTGCGCGCGGCGCGCAGCGCCATGACTTGGCACACGACGATCGACATGTCGCTTTCGACGGCATAGGGCTCGTAGCGCCAGCCGCCCTCGGCGTTTTGCGACTTGACGATGAAGTCGATCGACAGCTGCAGCTTCGCGCGCACGTCCTGGCGATGCGTTTGCCCGTAGACCTCGGCCAGGAACAACGAGGCGATCGCGTGGCTGTACATGCGCGAGCCGCCGTGCGTGATGTAGCCGTCGTCTTGCACGCACGAGAGCACGAACTCGAGCCCGCGTTCGACGTTGTCGCCGTAGGGGCCGCGACCGGGCAGGTGGCCGCCGGCGAGGAAGGCCATGCAGGCGAGCGCCGTCACGCCGACGTGTCCTTTGTCGTCCGCCGTGTGTTGGTAGCCGACGTTGAGCTTGTAGCCGATCTTCGCGATCCACGCGCCGCGCTCAGGTCCGTCCTTGCACTGCTGCTCCGCGAGCCAGGCGAGTCCGTGCTCGACGGCGACGGCGTGTTCGGGCGTGACGACGATCGGTTCGTCGTCGAGCGGCTCGCGCTCGCCCCAACCGTCCTGAGCACCGAGCGGGCTCGCGCACACGGCGGCGATGCACATCCACGCGATCCGTCGGATCATCCTCGTCATGGTTTCGACCTCGTCATCAACAGGTTGGTTCCGGCGATCCACAGGGCCGCGTCGAGCGTCGCCAATTGCAGCGCTTCGGCGGATCCCAGCTCCGGCGGCAGTTGGCTCTCTTCGTAGGTCCCGTTCTCGCGATCGATCACCAGCAGTTTCGTCTCGGGCGTTCCGGTGAGCCCACGCCCGCGCGGCAAACGTGTGTACGCCAACACGGCGCTGGTCTGGGAGAGCACGGGCAAGTTCATCGCGCCGGTCGCGTAAAACTGCGTCGGTGCGACCTTGATGCGACAGCTCCAACGCTCGCCGAAGGGCAGCAAGATGGCGCGGAACACGGTCTCGGCACCGTCGCTGCTCGGACTGCGCAGGAACAAGTAGGGGCCGCCGAGCTCGACGACACTGTGGCGCGGGA
>CAYHRR010000318.1:0-5215 GCA_964358875.1 uncultured Planctomycetaceae bacterium
CCTGGCTCCGTACACAGCTGCAGATCAGGTTCTTGTCGCCGTAGCCGTTGTCGACGCGGCCGACGTAGGGCCAGAACTTGCGCTCGCGCGTCCAGGGCGCCGGGAAGGCGGCGAGTTCGCGGCTGTAGCGCCGGTTCCACGTGTCGCTGACCACGGTGTCGCAGGTGTGCGGCGCGTGCTTCAGCGGATTGTCGACGCGGTCGAGCCGGCCCTCTTCGATCGCGCGGATCTCGCCGCGGATCGAAATCAGCGCGTCGCACAGGCGGTCGAGCTCGGCCTTCGATTCGGACTCGGTCGGCTCGATCATCAAGGTGCCGGCGACGGGGAAGGACATCGTCGGCGAGTGGAAGCCGTAATCCATCAAGCGCTTGGCAACGTCCTCGACGACGACACCGCTGGTCTTCTCGAAGGGCCGCATGTCGATGATGAATTCGTGCGCGACGCGTCCGTCGACGCCGGTGTACAGCACGTTGAAGTCGTGCTTGAGCCGCGCGGCCATGTAGTTCGCGTTGAGGATCGCGATCTGCGTGGCGCGCTTGAGACCGTGCGCGCCCATCAACTGGATGTAGACCCACGAGATCGGAAGGATGCTCGCGCTGCCCCACGGCGCGGCCGAGATCGCGCCGCTCGCGCGGGCACCGCCGGTGCGCACCAACGGATTGCCCGGCAGGAACGGCGCGAGGTGTGCGGCCACTCCGATCGGGCCGACGCCCGGACCTCCGCCGCCGTGCGGAATGCAGAAGGTCTTGTGCAGGTTGAGATGGCACACGTCGGCGCCGATGTCGCCCGGCCGACACAGTCCGACCTGCGCGTTCATGTTCGCGCCGTCCATGTAGACCTGGCCGCCGTGACGGTGCACGACCGCGCAGATTTCCTTGATCGATTCCTCGAACACGCCGTGCGTTGACGGATAGGTGACCATCAGCGCGGCCAAGTTCGCGGCGTGCTCGGCAGCCTTCGTCTTCAAGTCGGCGACGTCGATGTTGCCGCGCTCGTCGCACTCGACGGCGACGACTTGCATGCCCGCCATCACCGCGCTCGCCGGATTGGTGCCGTGGGCGCTGTGCGGAATCAAGCACACGGTGCGCTGCGCTTCGTTGCGGCTGCGGTGCCAGGCGCGGATGACGAGCAGGCCGGCGTACTCGCCCTGCGAGCCCGCGTTGGGTTGCAGCGAAACCGCGGCGAAACCGGTGATTTCGCACAACGCGGACTCGAGGCTCTCGAACAGCTTCGTGTAGCCCGCGGCTTGCTCGAGCGGCGCGTAGGGGTGCAGCGCGCCGAACTCAGGCCAGGTCACGGGCAGCATCTCGCTGGTCGCGTTGAGCTTCATCGTGCACGAACCGAGCGGGATCATCGACGAGGTCAGCGAGAGATCGCGCGACTCCAGCTTGCGGATGTAGCGCAGCATCTCGTGCTCGGCGTGGAAGCTGTTGAACACCGCGTGCGTCAAGTACGCGGACTTGCGCGCGTGCACGCCGCCGATGCCGGCGCCGGTCGAACGCGCCAGCGCTTCGACGTCGAGCTTCGCGCCGGCCGCGCCGCCGAAGATCTCGAACAGCGCGCGCAGATCGGCGCTCGTGACCGTTTCATCGAGGGCGACGGCGACGCTGTTCCGGTCGAGCAGGCGCAGGTTGATGCGGCGCTTCTGCGCAGCAGCGAGCACGTCGCTCGCCGGACGGTTGCCGAGCGTCACGTGCAAGGTGTCGAAGTACTCCGCGTGCGCGACGCCGCAACCGAGTTGCGCGAGCCCCTTCGCCAGCGTCGCCGTGCAAGCGTGCACGCGCGTCGCGATCGCGCGCAGACCTTCGGGGCCGTGGTAGACCGCGTACATGCCGGCCATGACCGCGAGCAGCACCTGCGCCGTGCAAATGTTGCTGGTGGCCTTCTCGCGGCGAATGTGCTGCTCGCGCGTTTGCAGCGCCATGCGCAACGCGGGCATGCCGCGCGCGTCCTTCGACACACCGATCAAGCGACCGGGCATGTCGCGCTTGAACTCGTTCTTCGTCGCCATGAAAGCCGCGTGCGGCCCGCCGTAACCGAGCGGCACGCCGAAACGCTGGGCCGAACCAATGGCGATGTCCGCGCCGAATTCGCCGGGCGCGCGCAGCAAGGTCAGCGCGAGCAAATCCGCGGCGACGACGAGCAACGCGCCGTTGTCGTGCAGCTTCTTGGCGAGCGGCTCGTAGTCGAGCACTGCGCCGTCCGTCGCCGGGTATTGCACCAACGCTCCGAACACCGGCCGCGCCGCGAAATCGAAGCTCGCATGGTCGCCGACGATGACCTCCCAACCGAGCACCTCGGCGCGCGTTTGCACGACGGCGATGGTTTGCGGATGGCAGAGCGCGCTGACGAAGAACGCGTTGCGCTTCCCGCGACCGATGCTGTGGCACATCGCCATCGCTTCCGCCGCCGCCGTGCCTTCGTCGAGCAGCGACGCGTTCGACAAAGCGAGCGCCGTCAAGTCGCAGACCATCGTCTGGTAATTGAGCAGCGCTTCGAGCCGACCCTGGCTGATCTCGGCCTGGTAGGGCGTGTACTGCGTGTACCAGCCCGGGTTCTCGAACACGTTGCGCAGGATCACTCCGGGCGTGAACGTGCCGTGGTAGCCCAGGCCGATGAACGAGCGGAACACTTGGTTGTGCGAGGCGATCTCGCGCAGTTCCGCGAGCAGTTCGCTTTCGCCGCGCTCGGGCCCGAGCGCGAGCGGGCGCTGCAGGCGAATCGCCGCCGGGACGGTCTCGTCGATCAACTGCTCGAGCGAGCGCGCGCCGATCGTGCGCAGCATCGTCTGAACATCCGCCTCTCGCGGACCGATGTGACGGCGCACGAACGTGTCGGTCGGAGCGAGGAACGAAGCGGTGGGTGCGGTGCCGGGCAATGGAAACGTCCTCGGGCGCGCAAACGGCCCGTGCAGAAGGCGGATTCGCGCTGCGGCCGTTCGCGTCGAGAAGGGCTCCGACGGATCGGGCGCGCAGCCATGAAGGCGCGGAGTGTAGCGGCGTCGCGTCGAGCGTCGAAGCGTCGTCGCTGCGTACAGAGGCGCATTGAACTCGTCGGCGCCGCTCGCGCCGGGCCGGGAACGGTTGCGCACGCGGACCTTGCGCCGCAGCGCGAGCTCAGAGTTGCAGCGACTTCGTTTCGAGGAACTCCTCGAGTCCGAACGCGCCCAATTCGCGGCCGCGACCGGATTGCTTGAACCCGCCGAAGGGCGCGAGCAGGTTGAACTTCGCTCCGTTGATGTCGACTTGGCCCGCGCGGATGCGACGCGCGACGCGCTGCGCTCGCTCGAGATCCTTTGACCACACGGCGGCCGCCAGTCCGTAGGGCGTGTCGTTGGCGAGCGCGAGCGCGTGCTCGTCACCGTCGTGCGCGATCAGCGCGAGCACCGGCCCGAAGATCTCCTCGCGCGCGATGGTCATGTCGTTGCGCACGTTCGTGAACACCGTCGGGCGCACAAACCAACCGCGCGTGAGCCCGTCGGGCGGCGACGCTCCGCCGAGCGCGAGCGTCGCGCCCTCGGCGACACCACGCTCGATGAAGCCGCGCACGCGCTCACGTTGCGCCGCCGACACCAAGGGCCCTAACCGCGTCGTCGGAGCGAGCGGATCTCCGACCACGAACTGCGCGGCGACCTTGCACGCGAGCGCGGTCGCTTCGGCGAGCTTTGCGCGCGGAACGAGCATGCGCGTCAAGGCGCTGCACGTTTGGCCGGAGTTGAGGAAGCATGCTCCAACGCCGCTGCCGACAGCGCGCTCGAGATCGGCGTCGTCGAGGATCACGTTCGGTGATTTCCCGCCGAGCTCGAGCGCGACGCGCTTGATCGTCGCAGCGGCGAGTTCTCCGACGCGCCGGCCGGCGCGCGTCGAGCCGCTGAACGAGAGCATGTCGACATCGGGATGGCGCGCGAGTGCTTCGCCGACCTCGGCGCCGGTTCCGCTGACGAGGTTGAACACTCCGGCGGGTAGTCCGCAGCGCGCGACGAGTTCGGCGAACACGAAGGCGTTGAGCGGAGCGACTTCGCTCGGCTTGACGACCACGGTGCAACCGGCCGCGAGAGCCGGCGCGACCTTGGCGACGATCTGGTGCAGCGGGTAATTCCAAGGCGTGATGCACGCGACGACGCCGACGGGCTCGCGCACGACCAACGAGTGCGCGATGCGCTGCTCGAAGGCGAAGTGCGACAACAACTCGGCGTAGGAAGCGCACACGCCGGCAGGCAAGGCAGCTTGGATGCGCTTCGAAAGTTCGAGCGGCATGCCGACTTCCGCCGTAATCGTCGCGGCGATCTCGTCGCGCTGTTCCGCGAGCGCTCCGGCGAGTGCGCCGAGAAAGCGCGCGCGTTCCAGCGGACTGGTGTTCGACCACGCGGGCAGCGCGGTGCGAGCCGCGGCGACCGCGCTGTCGACGTCGAGCGCGTCGCAGGCCGGCGCGTGTCCGATCACGCCTTCGGTCGCCGGATTGACGACGTCGATCAGGCCTGTGCCGTGCGGCGCGCGCCAGGTTCCGCCGATGTAGACGCGCTCGAAGTGCTGCATGGTCGGCACGCTACGCACGATGCTTTGGGCGCACGAAAGATTTTCTGCGGCGGGCGCTCAAGTGCGCACCCCCGAGTCCCCGATGGAGCGTCGTTCCTCACCGACCGTCGAGATTCGCCCCCCAATACATCTCCGCGAGACGCGCGCATGTTTTTCAAGAAGAAGCCCAAGCCCGTCGAGGCGCCGATCATCTCCGAAGGCCGCGGTCAGTACCGCAAGCGCAACCCGCGCGTGCAGCCGCTCGAGGCGCAGTTGAAGGTCACCGGCTGGGCCTCGTTGCAGGTCGAGTTGCTCGACCTATCTGTGCGCGGCGCGGGCGTGCGCCTGCCCTTCGCGCAGGACCGCAACTTGAAGATCGACGACATCGTCGAGCTCGTGATCGGCAGCATGATGCGCAACGAGATCGCGGCAGCGGCGCGCGTCGCCAACGTCGGCCGTGACGGCGAGACCCATGTGCGCTACGGCCTCGAATTCGTGAATCTCGGCAACCTCTACAGCCAGCTCGACAACTTCTACTCACGCCATTTCAATCGCCGCCGCCACCTGCGCGTGCTGCCCGCCCTCGATCGCAAGATCCACGCGATGGTGCGCTGGAACGGCGGCGAGTTGCGCGTTCCCGTGTTCGATGTCTCGGAGTCGGGCGTGGGCCTGGTGTTGACCAAGGATTCGGCGGCGCGCAC
>CAYHRR010000319.1:0-5182 GCA_964358875.1 uncultured Planctomycetaceae bacterium
ATCGAACTGCGTTCGACCGGCAAAGCGCGCATCGTCCCCAACATCTTCCACAACCCGTCCATGCCGAGCATGGACGACTACTACGAGCCGTGGACCTACAAATACGACGAGCTGTTCAACGCGCCTGAAGGCGACGACCAACCCGTGGCGCGCCCGATTTCGATGGTGACGGGCAAGCACATCGACATCGTGGCCGGTCCCAATTGGGACGACGACCTCGGCGGCTCCGAGATCTACGCGAAAAACGACCCGAACCTCGCGGGACTCTCGCCTGAGCATCGAGCGCAGATGAGCTCGATCGAGCGGATGGTGTTTTTCTACCTGCCGCGCATGTGCAATCACTGCCTCAATCCCGCGTGTGTCGCCGCCTGTCCGTCGGGCGCGCTCTACAAACGCGGTGAAGACGGCATCGTGCTCGTCAATCAAAGTCGTTGTCGCGGTTGGCGCGCGTGCATTCCCGCCTGCCCGTACAAAAAGACGTACTACAACTGGTCCACCGGCAAGTCGGAGAAGTGCATCCTGTGCTTCCCGCGCCTGGAATCGGGTCAAGCGCCGGCGTGCTTTCACAGTTGCGTCGGGCGCATTCGCTACTTGGGCAACGTGCTGTACGACGCGGACAAGATCCGCGAGGCGGCGTTGCGTCCCGACGCCGAATTGGTCGACGCGCAACGCGAGCTGATTCTCGACTCCAATGATCCGGCCGTGATCGCCGCAGCGCGCCGAAGCGGCGTTCCCGAAGGCGTGATCGAAAGCGCGCAGAACTCGCCGGCTTGGAAGTTCGTGCGCGAGTGGAAGCTGGCGCTGCCCCTGCACGTCGAGCACCGCACGTTTCCGATGCTGTTCTACGTCCCGCCGTTGTTGCCGGTGATGTCGATGTCCGACGGCGATTTGGTGCGCAGCGATGTCGAGACGTTGTTCGCCGACGTCGAGAAAGCGCGCGCGCCGATCGCTTACCTGGGCAAGCTCTTCGCGGCCGGCAACGACGCGAAAGTGCGCTATGCGTTGAAGAAGCAGTTGGCCGTGCGCCTGTGGCGTCGCCACGTGACCGTCGGCGACATCACCGCCGAGGCGGCTCAGCGCGCGCTCGTCGAAGCGGACTGCACCAGCGCCGAGGCCGACGCGATTTTCCGTCTGACCGCGCTCGCCACGTTCGAGGACCGCTTCGTCATCCCGCCGTTTCAACGCGAGATGGCGCTCGAGATGCTCGACGATCCGCACGAGCATCGCGCCACGGCGGGCTTCGGCTTTCGCAACGCTCCGGAGAGGACCTGAGCATGCACGCCGACACAGCAACGTGGGACGCGTTCGCCGGACTGTTCGCCTATCCGGGCGGTCAGCGCGAGCGTTTGCGCGGCGAATGGGGGCCGCGCGTGCTGACTCGGTTTCCGGAGCTCGAGCCGGCGTTGACGCCGTTGATCGAACTCGTCGAACAACGCGGCGAGGGCGAGTGCGAAGAGTTGTTCACTCGCACCTTCGACGGCAGCGCCGAGCGCGCGCTCGAACTCGGTTGGCATTTGCACGGCGAGAACTACGCGCGTGGAGCGCTGCTCGTGAGGTTGCGTGCGATGTTGCGCGCGAACGAGCTCGACGAGGGCAGTGAGTTGCCCGATCACGTGTCGAACGTGCTGCGCTTGATCGGACGCGTCGACGCGACGACGTCGCGCGCCCTGCAAGAGCAGGTGCTCGCGCCCGCGCTCGACAAGGTGCTCGTCGGATTCGGCGAAGACGACAATCCCTACAAACACGCCCTGGCCGGATTGCGCGAGGCGCTGCGCGAAACGGACGGCGAGAGGAGCGCGACATGATCAACGACTTCCTCCTGTTCGGTGTGTTGCCGTACGTGGCCTTCGTGGTCTTCCTCGTGGTCACGATTCAGCGCTACCGCCAGCGCTCGTTCAGCTACTCGAGTCTCTCCTCGCAGTTCCTCGAGAACCAACAGCACTTCTGGGGCTCCGTGCCCTTCCATTACGGCATCCTGCTCGTGCTGTCGGGTCACGTCGTCGCCTGGCTGGCGCCGCGCTCGGTCCTGTGGTGGAACACGGCGCCGGTGCGTCTGTTCGCGCTCGAAATCACGGGCCTCGCGCTGGCGGTGCTCGCGCTCGTCGGCCTCATCAACATCGTCGCGCGGCGCTGGCGCAACGCCAAAGCGCGCGTCGTGACGACGGCGAGCGACTGGGTACTCAACGCACTCTTGCTGGTGCAGATCACGAGCGGCATCGGAGTCGCCGTCGCGCTGGGCTGGGGCACGTCGTGGTTTGCCACGTCGGTTTCGCCGTGGCTGTGGTCGCTCGTGCGTCTGAACCCCGACGTCACGTGGATTGCGCCGCTGCCGTGGGTCGTGAAATTGCACGTGCTCAATGCCTGGTTGCTGATCGGCTTTTTCCCGTTCACGCGCCTCGTGCACGTGCTCGTGGTCCCGAATCCCTACCTGTGGCGCAAGACGCAGGTGGTGATCTGGAATCGTCCGCGCGAATCGCGCGGCAAAGGAGTGTGAGTCGTGAGTGGTTTGATCGCACGTAGTCGCGAGTTCCTTCGAGCGGGCCATCCGGGCACCCTTTTCACGGCACTGCTCTATTTCGATTTCTGCTTCGCCGTGTGGGTGCTCAACGGCGCAATGGCTCCGTTCATCAGCCAAGAGTTCAGCCTGACGCCTGCGGAGAAGGGCTTCATGGTCTCCGTGCCGGTGATCGCCGGCGCGTTGATGCGCTTTCCGCTCGGCGTGTTGTCGCAATACATCGGTCGAAAGAACGCCGCTCAAATCGAAATGGGTTTGATCTGCGTCGGCCTCGCCTTCGGTTGGCTGTTCGTCGAGACCTTCACCGGCGTGATCATGATGGGCGTGATCCTGGGCGTGGCCGGCGCGAGCTTCGGCGTCGCGCTCTCGCTCGGATCGGGCTGGTTCCCGCCGAAATACAAGGGTTTGGCGATGGGTATCGCCGGCGCCGGTAACTCAGGCGCCGTGCTCGCCGTGCTGTTCGCGCCGCCGCTGGCGAAGGCCTACGGCTGGCAGGCGGTCTACGGCCTCGCGATTCTGCCGATCATGCTGGCGATGATCCTGCTCGCGATCTTCGCGAAGGAACCGCCCGACCGCGAAGTCAAGCCGTTCAAGGAGTACCTCAAGGTGCTCGTCGATCGCGACGCGTGGGTCTTCAACTTGATGTACATGCTGACTTTCGGCGGCTACATCGGCCTGACCAGCTTTCTGCCGACGCTGTTCCACGATCAATACGAGATTCCCAAGGAGTCGGTCGGCCAATACTCCGCCGTAATCATCGTTATGGCGAGCATCCTGCGCGTGCTCGGCGGTTGGCTCGCGGACCGCATCGGCGGACTGCGGCTTCTGTATGCGCTCGGCTTCGTGATCATCGGCGCGACGGGCGCAGCGGCGCTGTTGCCGCCCAATCCATGGGTGATGGTCGCGATTCTTGTCGTGTGCTTCAGCGCGATGGGCGCGGGAAACGGCGCTGTATTCCAGCTCGTTCCGCTGCGCTTCCGCACTTCGACCGCCGTCGCCGGAAGCCTGGTCGGAGAGATCGGCGCACTCGCCGGTGGGTTCCTGCCCAACGCGATGGGCATGGGCAAACAGCACTTCGGCAGCTTCGCGCCCGGCTTCCTGTCGGGAACGGTGCTCGCGGTGCTCGTGTTGATCGCGCTCGTGCTCGTCACGAAGAAGTGGACGAGCACTTGGGTCGGGCACGGCGGCAAAGCGCGCGACGAGGACCATGAACCGGCGCGCGCGCGCGAACCGGCAGCGAGCAGTTTCGAGACCACGAGGAGTTCGACATGAGCGTCACCGCCAAGACTGCCCCCGTGGCCGACGTGAAACGCGGCCGCGCGTGGATCGAGCGCTGGACGCCGGAGGACGCGACGTTTTGGCGCGAGACGGGCAGCTGCATTGCGTGGCGCACGCTGACGTTGACGACGCTCACGTTGGTGCTTTCGTTCGCTTCGTGGTTCGCGATGTCGGCCGCCGTCGTGCGCTTGCCCGGCATCGGCTTCAAGTTCAGCTCGAGCCAGCTCTTTTGGCTCACCGCGATGCCGGGACTGGCGGGCGGCACGCTGCGCATCATTCACACGTTCCTGATTCCGATCTTCGGCACGCGCTCCGTGATCACGGTCGCGACGTTCTTGAAGTTGATTCCGTGCGTCGGCCTAGCGCTTGCGATCGCGAATCCGGGCACACCGTTTTGGATGTTCATGCTGCTCGCGTTCCTGGCCGGTATGGGTGGCGGCGATTTCTCGTCCTACATGCCCAGCACGAGCTTGTTCTTTCCCAAGCGCCTGCAAGGCACGGCGCTCGGAATCCAAGCCGGCATCGGCAACTTCGGCGTCTCGCTCGCGCAATTCCTCACGCCCTGGATCATCGGCTTCGCAGCCTTCGGCGCGCTGGGCGGTGATTCCGCGACCTTCACCAAGGGTGCAGTCACGAAGGCGATGTGGTTGCAGAACGCCTTTTGGGTGTACGTGCCGTTCCTCGTCGTGCTCGGCATCGCGTGCTTCATTTGGCTGAAGAGCGTGCCCGTGCGCGTTTCGTTCAAAGACCAACTCGACATCTTCAAGAGCAAGCACACGTGGTTCTGCACGGTCACGTACGTGATGACGTTCGGATCGTTCGCCGGCCTGTCGGCGGTATTCCCGCTGATGATCGCGAAGATCTACGGCAAGTTCCCCGACGCGCCGGATCCGCTGGCCTTTGCCTTCTACGGGCCGTTGATCGGCTCCGCGAGTCGCGTGATCTTCGGCTTCATCGCGGACAAAACCGGCGGAGCGATCCTGACGCAACTGTGCGGCGTGGCGCTGATCGTGCTGTGCGGCGCGCTGATCGGAACGGGTGTGCTCGCGCCCGAATCCCGTGACTCGTTCCCGCTCTTCGTGGGCCTGATGCTGGCCGTGTTCTTCTTCACCGGCGTCGGCAACGCGGCGACCTTCCGCCAATACCCGCTGATCTTCAAGCACTCGCCGCGTCAGGGAGCGGGCGTGCTCGGTTGGACAGGCGCCGTCGCCGCCTACGGGCCGTTCGCGGTCTCGCTCTTGATGAACGCGTCGTTCGAAAACACCGGCACCGCCGTTTCGTTCTTCATCGGAGCGATCGTGTTCTACGCGTTCGCGACGGCGATCAACTGGTGGTACTACGCGCGCAAGAACGCCGAGGTGCCCTGCTAGGGGAGCGCACCGATGGCGG
>CAYHRR010000320.1:0-4796 GCA_964358875.1 uncultured Planctomycetaceae bacterium
CGCGCCGCGGGGGGGGGGGGGGGGGGGGGGCGCGGCGGCGCGGAGTCGCCCGCGGCAGCGACATCTCGCCGTTGCGTGCGAGTGGGTCACCTACTGCTCGCACATGCACCCG
The DNA here is from genome assembly GCA_964358875.1 of uncultured Planctomycetaceae bacterium. GTDB lineage: Bacteria > Planctomycetota > UBA1135 > UBA1135 > CAYHRR01. The sequence continues at coordinate 113 of CAYHRR010000320.1, forward strand.
CATCGATACTCGCGCGTCCCCTCGCTACCATCCGCGCCATGACGAAGTCCGCACGCCGCCGTTGGTCGCGCGAATTCACGAGCGAGATCGACGGCATCGCCATCTCGAGCACCGGCCCGGTGCTCGTTCACCTCTACGATCCGCCCGCGGGCGATCGTTGGATCGACGAAGCGATTCCCGGCAAGCTCGCGCTGCTCGACCGTTCGACCGGTGACGTCAAGTGGACCTCGCCTTGCGAAGTCGGCTATGGCCGCGGTTTCGGCGCCGGTTTCGGCCGCAACAACGACGCCGTCGTGCTCGGGCCCTCGACGCAAGGCCACCGCATCGTGCGCATGTCGCTCGAGACCGGCGAACTCGTCGCTGCGGGCTCGATGCCGAGCTTCGATTTCGCGCTGGTCGCGCCCGACGTGTGCGTCGTCGCCGCGGCCGAGCGGGTCGCCGCCTACGACAGCGAATCGCTCAAGGAAGTGTGGCGCTACTCGCGCCCCGGCGAGCGCTACCACTCCGTTGCGCGCTCCGGCGAGCGCGTGTTCGTCGTCTACTCGATCAAGACCACCAAGAAGAGCGGCGTGCTCGCGCTCAAGGCCAAGAGCGGCAAGTTCGACGCCGTCGTCATCGCACCCAAGCAGGCGACGATCCACGACATCGCCGCCGACGAGAAGGGCCTCGTGGTGCTGCTCGACGATCTAGAGGCGGCGCTGCCGCGCGAGACGCTGATCGCTTTCCTCTCGCAATCGAGCGACGAGGACTTGGCCAAGCGCGGACCGTCGCTCTTGTCCGTCGAGCCCGGTTCGAGCGACGGTGACGCGCCCTTGTGGTTCGAACGCGTGCCGGTCGCCGACGCCGACGAAGCCGGCGACATCGCCACGTGCGCCGACAGCGGCAAGCTCTACATCGTGCGTGGCGCGATGCTCGAAGTTCGCGATGCGCTCACCGGTCGCACGCTCGGCGATTGGGCCGTGCCCGGCCTCGACGAGCGCCTGTCCTGGAGCGTCGCGCAGGGCGCGGGCTTGCTGGCCGAGGAAACGCGCGTTTCGGTGTTCGAATTGCCGGCCTGAACCTTCGACGCATCCACGCAGAATCCACGCAGCCATGGCGAAAAAGGAAGCCCCGCCGACCGGTGCCGAGCTCGATGCCGACGGCCTCGTCGTTCAGAAGTACAAGAGCATCGTGCTCGTCGTCGTTCCGCCGCAGGAGTTCGCCGAGGAGTGCCTGCGCTACTCGCGTTCCAGCCTCTACAACGTGCACGTCGGTACACGCACGGTGTCGACGCAGTTCGACGAGTTGACCAAGGGTCGGCACCAAGACGAGTTCCTGGTCGATGCGCCGCTCGCGGGCGTCACGTTGGCCGACTACTCGGGCGTGATCTTCGTCGGCGGCGAGGGCGCTGCGGCCTATGTCGACAACCCCGACGCACTGCGTTTGGCGCGCGAAGCGGTGCAGCAGAAGAAACTGCTCGCGGCCTGGGGCCACGCGACCGCGATCTTGGCCCGCGCGGGCGTCGTCAAGGGCCGCAGGGTCACCGGACACGCGCAGGTGAAGGGCGCGCTCGTCGCCGCGGGCGCGAAATACTCGGGCCGGCAAGTCGAGGTCGACGGGACGTTCGTCACCGGTCTCGACGACGCCGCCGGCATGCGCTTCGGCAAGGCCTTGGCGGCCATCGTCGGCATCTGATCGAAGTCAGCGCGCCTCGCACGCCGCCACGCGCACCGAGAACTCCGCGAGACTTCGACGAATGGGCGAGCTCAATCGCGCGCGCCCTCGTCGGCGAGCGCCGACCCGGATACCATGTGCCGCTCGTTTTCGAGCGGTTCGCGCCTATTCGCGCACCGTTTCACGCAAGAGGCCCACCACGTGACCAATCACCAGATCGTCGAGCATCTGGCCCGAGAGTTCTTCGTCTCGCCCGAGCAGGTTCAGAACACGCTGGAGATGTTGGATGCGGGCCTGCGCGCTCCCTTCATCGGACGCGTGCGCCGAACTGCGACCGGCGGTCTTTCCGAAGGCTACGTACGACGGCTGGGACGTCGACGCGAAGAACTCGAGGATCTCGACCGCCGGCGCGGCACGATCCTGCGTTCGCTGGAAGGCGAAAGCGGCACCCAACCCAAGACCGACGCAGCCAACCTCGCGCGCATCCGCGAGTGCATGGATCGCTTCGAACTCGAGGACCTGTTCCTGCCGCACCGTCGGCCGGAGCCGGAAGTGCAGCTCGCGCTCGATCGCGGTCTCGGACTGCTCGCCGACGAACTCGTCGCGCCGCTGCCGCGCGAGCAACGCGCGCCGCAAGCCGCCGAAGCCGAGGCGAGCGACGAGGGCGACGACAACGCCTCCGACGCCGATGAAGCGAGCGACGCTGCTTCCGCAGAACCCGCCGCGCATCACGACGAGGCCGCTTCGGCCTCCGCCAACGACACGCAGGCCGGCGAAGCCGGCGCAGGCGAAGCGGCACCGGTCGAAGTCGCCGGCGATGCTCACGCGGAAACACCGAGCGCGGCCGATGGCGACGACGGTGGCGAGCACCACGAGGCGCCGAGCGCGCAGGTGAAGCTCGAAGGGCTCAGCCAAAACGAGGAGGCCCTGCTCCACGGCCCGATCGAAGTCACGCCCGAGCTCGCGCGCGTGTGCGCCGCCTACGTGTTGCCCGATCGCGGGTTGCACACGGACGCGGAAGCGCTCGCCGGCGCGATGCGCATCTTGTCCGACCGTCTCGGTCGCAACGCGCGCTTGCGTGCGACGATCCGCAAGCTCCTGCGCAAGCAGGGCGTGCTGACCGTGCGCGCCACCGTCGACGAAAACCGTCTCGGCCGTCACAAGCCGCTGATCAAGATCCGCCAGCCGCTGCGCCAGGTCCAAGGCCACCGGCTGATCGCGATCCGCCAAGCGCAAAAGGAGCGCGTGGTCACGACTGCGATCACGCTCGACCGCCAGGTCGCGCTCGCCAAGGTGCGATCCGCGCTGGGCAACCACACCAAGCCCGAGTTCCGCAGCATCCTCGACGCGGTCGCCTTGCGCACGCTCGAGCATCGCCTGCTGCCGCTGATCGAAGCGGACGTGCGCTTGGAATTGAAGGAGCGCGCGGACGACGAAGCCCTGCGCTTCTTGTCGTCGCACCTGCGCGAAGTGTTGATGATCTCGCCGCTCGGTCGTCGGGCGGTCGCGGGCATCGACATCAGCGCCAAGGGCGATTGGACGGTCGCGTTCCTCGACGACGTCGGCACCGTGCGCGGCGTGCCCGCGCGCATCGACGTCGGCGACAAGGACGCGGCGGCGCTCGCCGTCGAATTGAAGGCCATGTTCGAGCTGGCGGGCGAACCCGCGCCGCACGCCTTCGCCATCGGCCACTCGAAACTCTCGCGCCTCGCGTTGCCCAGGCTGCGCGCGGCCATGCGCGCCGCCGAATGCCCGATCCCGGTGATGCTCGTCAACGATTCGGGCGTGACCAGCTACACGAGTTCCGAGGCGGCGCGCGCCGAACTCAGCGAACTGGCGGTGCCCCAGCGCTCCGCCGTTTCGCTCGCTCGGCGCCTGCAGGATCCGATCAGCGAGATCCTCAAGATCGATCCGAAGCATTTGGGCCTGGGGCCTGAGCAGGGCTTGGTCAGCAAGGCCAATCTGCGCCGCATGCTCGACGAAACCGTCGAATCGTGCGCGTCGTTGGTCGGCTGCGATCTCAACCGCGCGCCCTTGTCGATGCTCGCGCACTTGCCGGGCCTCGACGAGGCCACGGCGAAGAAGCTGATCGAACGGCGCACGACGCGGCCGTTCGAGAGCCGCGAGGAGTTGCGCAACGACGGCTTGCTCAGCGAAGTGCAGTGGACCAACGCCATCGGTTTCCTGCGCATCCAGGGCTCGACGGAGCCGCTCGACCGCACCAGCCTGCATCCCGAGCACTACGACACGGCGCGCCGCGTGCTCGAAAGCTCGGGCGGCTCGGTCGCCGACAGCCTCGGCCGTCCGGGCGTCACCAAGGGTCTGCGTCGCGTCGATTTCGACGTCGAAGACAACCTGTGGCGCGACCTGATGCGCGAGCTGTGGCACCCCGGTCGCGATCCGCGCCCGCCGTTGCACGTTGCGAGCTTCCTGTCCCACGACACCGACCGCGTCACCTTGACGCAGGGTCGTGTGATCGAGGGCGTGGTCTCGAACGTGGCGAGCTTCGGTGCGTTCATCGATGTCGGTCTCGACCACGACGGTCTGGTCCACGTCAGCGAGATCTCCGATCGCTATGTGCGCGACGCGCGCGAACTCGTCGGCATCGGTCAGTGCGTGCGCCTGCGCATCGTCGACGGCGCCGGTCAGCGCATCGCGCTGTCGCTCAAGCACGTACCGGATCCGGAACGTCCGGAACGGCCCGCGCGCGACGATCGTCCGCGCGGTGATCGTCCGCAACGCGGCGAAGGACGCGGCGGTGAGCAACGCGGCGGTGATCGCCGCAGCGGCCCCGGCGGAGGTCGCTGGGAGCGCGAGGAACCGCGCGCGCCGGTGCGTGCTGCAACCACACGTCGCGATGGTTTGGTGACCGGCGGCAAGGGCGGCGGCCGCTTCGGTTCGAAGGGCGGACGCGGTGGCGGTGGTGGCGGTGGTGGCCGTGGTGGTAACGGCGGTGGCGGCGGCGGCAAGCGCGACCGCTGGTAATACATTCTGTGCCATTAGTCGTGAAGGGGCTGTCGCCGCGAGGTGG
>CAYHRR010000320.1:4806-5182 GCA_964358875.1 uncultured Planctomycetaceae bacterium
GGGGGGGGGGGGGGGGCGGGGGGGGTGGGGGCGGCGGCGGACGGTCCGGCGGCGGGTCGTCGATGGGCGGCAAGCGCCCCGGCGCTCCGTCGCGCGATCGCGGCGAGCGCGAAGATCGCCTCTCACCCGAGGAGATGCGCGATCTGTCGGCCAAGAAGGTGCTGAGCAACCCCTTCGCCAGCTTCTTCAAGAAGGACGAAGGCGAAGCCGGCGCCTGACGCTCGCAGCCCGCGACCGCAGCGCGCGCCGAGTTCGGTGCACGGCTACGCGTTCGCCGGTCTCGACCTGTAACGCAAACGACCCGCGGCGCGCATTCCGGCGCGCCGCGGGTCGCGTTGTTTCGCGCGCAGCTTCTCAGCGACGGCGCATCGAGTCG
>CAYHRR010000321.1:0-5162 GCA_964358875.1 uncultured Planctomycetaceae bacterium
AACTGCTCGAGCGCGACACCGACGCACGCATGCTGCGCACGGCGGCGCGGCCGCTCGTCACCGGCCGCGTGCGCGCGCGCGATGCGATTTTCGTCGGCGCGGGGCTCGCGCTAGTCGCCACCGCGGGATTGGCGATGCGCTTCAACACACTGAGCGCGCTGCTCGCGCTGGCGACGCTCGCCGCTTACGTTCTCGTGTACACGCCGCTCAAGCGCGTGAGCTCGCTCAACACGACCGTCGGCGCCATTCCCGGCGCGATGCCGCCTTTGCTCGGCTTCGTCGCGGCCGCCGGCAGCGTCCAGGGTTGGGGCTGGTACCTCTTCGCCGTCGTGTTCGCCTGGCAGTTCCCGCACTTCCTCGCCATCGCGTGGATCTACCGCGAGGACTACGCGCGCGCCGGTTTGAAGATGTTGCCCGCGCTGCCCGGCACGGCCGGCATGGCCGGTCGCCAAGCTCTGCTCTACAGCCTCGCGCTGCTGCCCGTGTCACTGTTGCCGGTGCTGCGCGGCGACGCCGGTTGGGTGTACGCAGTGACGGCCTTGCTGTGCGGCGTCGCCTATTGCGTCAGTGCTGCGCTGTTCGCGTGGCGCGAGTCGCGCGCGACAGCCCGCGCACTGGTCGTTGTTTCGCTCGTCTATTTGCCCGCGTTGCTTTCGCTCACATTGATGGACCCGCTCGTGCGCGCACTCGCTGCGCGCGGCGCCCTGTAGGAGATGTCATGAGTTCCGCCACTGCGATCCCGTCCTACGACCCGGCGCTCGACGCGCCGAAGCCGCACCACGCGATCTACGACTACGACAGCGGTCCGCCGGTGCACCGCGGGAAGTTCGCCATCTGGCTCTTCCTCGCCACCGAGATCATGTTCTTCACCGGTCTCATCGGCACCTACATCGTGCTGCGCATGGGTTCGACCACCTGGCCCGATCCGGCCGATCGGCTGGCGGTCAACATCACGGCCTTCAACACGTTCCTGTTGATCGTCAGCTCGGCGACGATGGTCAAGGGCGTCGAGGCCGCGCTGCAAGGCAATCGCCAGGGGCTGATCCGCTGGCTCGGGCTGACGGTCTTGATCGGCGCGTCGTTCGTCAGCATCCAGGTGTACGAGTACTTCGAGCTCATCGCGCACCACAACCTGCCCAACGTCGACATCTTCTGGTCGACCTTCTACGCGATGACCGGCTTCCACGGCATCCACGTCACGGCCGGCGTGATCTGGAACCTAGTGATCTTGATCGCGGCGATGCGCGGCAAGATCCCGCAACAGAAGTACATGCTCGTCGAGCTCGCCGGTCTGTACTGGCACTTCGTCGACTTGGTCTGGGTGCTGCTGTTCACTGTCGTCTACTTGATGTGATCGAGGCGCAATCCATGGGACACGGAAAAGACATCGGCTACAGCATCCAGCGCATCTTCTACGCCTTGTTCGCGCTGACGGCGCTCGAAGTGGCGTGGGGCATGTGGCTGCGTGAACCGCGCTGGCTGCTGTGGAGCGGCTTGATCCTCTGCATGCTGATCAAGGGCATCCTGATCTTCATGTACTTCATGCACATGCGCTTCGAGCGTTGGATCGTCTGGTCGTTGATCTTGCCGACGCCGGTGCTGGTCGCGATCGTGCTCTTCGCGAACATGCCCGACACGGTGTTCAACGGCCATCGCCGCGATCACCCGGTCGGCTACCTGATCGACAAGACCGGCGAGGTCGTCAACGGACTCGATCCGCACCACCCGGCTCAGGGGCGCGGCACGCCGCACGGCGTGGTGTCCGATGAGCATGTTCCTGCGGCGGGCGGGCACTGACGTCGTGCTTCCCGGGCGTTCGATGCGCTCGCGTCGGATCACGGCGGCGGCCTTGTGCGCCGCCGCGTTCGTTCCGCTGAGCTGCAGCGACGAGCCCGCGGTCGAAGCGGCGCCCTCGGAACTGTCGGTTGCGGCCGGCGATTCGTGGAAGGGGCAAGCGCTCGCCGACTTCAAGCTGATCGAACGCAGTGGGCGCGAGGTGACGCTGGCGGACCTGCGCGGACGACCGGCGCTGATCGATTTCATCTTCACGACCTGCAGCGGACCGTGCCCGATGATGAGCGGGCGCATGCAGGAGCTGCAGGGCGAACTCGCCGGCGTCGACGCGCGCTTCGTGTCGTTCACTGTCGACCCGGAAACCGACACGCCGGAAGTGCTGCGCGCCTACGCGGCACGTTTCGGCGCCGACGCCGAACGCTGGTGGTTCCTCACCGGTGCCGAAGAGCAAATCGACGCGGTCATGGCGTCGATCTGGCTCGCTCGTGCGGAAAACGCGAGCGCGCCGAACGGCATGCAGGTTTCGCACTCGACGCGCTTCATCGCGCTCGACGCGCGCGGCGCCGTGCGCGGCTACTACGACGGCGACACCGCGCAAGGCGTGCGCCTCGCCGCCGCGCGCGTGCGCTGGCTGGCGGAGCACCTCGACCAATGAGCGTTCACCTGCCGGCGGTCAACGCGGCGCTCAACGGCAGCGCCGCTGTGTTGCTGCTCGCCGGACTTGTCGCGATCAAGAGCGGCCGCCGCGAGGCGCACAAGCGCTTCATGTTCGCGGCCTTGGCGGCGAGCACAGCCTTCCTGGCTTGCTACCTCTACTACCACGCGACGCACGGCTCGACGAAGTTCAACGCCACGGGCGTCGCGCGAACCCTCTACCTCGCGTTGCTCGTGTCCCACACGCTCCTCGCCGTCGTCAACTTGCCGATGGTGCTGCGCACGTTCTGGCTCGCGCACAAGGAACGCTGGGTCGAGCACCGCAAGGCGGCGAAGTGGACCTTTCCGGTTTGGCTGTACGTCTCGGTGACCGGCGTCGCCGTGTACGTCGTGCTCTACCACTTCAATCCGCAGTCGCCGCTACCATGACGCGCGCCATGGCCACGCACATCGCTCGAAGGCGCGCCGCACAACTCGCCGCGCGAGGACTCGCACTCGCCGCCGTGCTGTGGGCCTTTCCGACGAGCGGCTTTGCCTGAGAGGGCTGCAAGGAAGCGGTCGCTTCCGGATCGAGTTCGTTCTCCGAGGGGCTGAACACGAGCATCCTGTTCATGCTCGCGATGGTGTTCGTCCTTCCGAGTGCCTTCGGCCTACTCGTGTGGCGTTCGTTCCGTTCGGCGTCGGCGCGCAGTGCGCGAGGCGAACAGATCGCGACGCCGGGTGCGCTGCGCTGGGAAGATGAGCCGCCGTCGCCGCCGCCGCGCTCCGACGACGTGTGAAGCGCAGCGTGCGCGCCGCGACGCGCGGTTTTTCGTAGGCACTCTGCAACCGCCGGAGCGCAGCGCGAGTCGTGAGTGACCAAGGGGGCACACGATGGAAATGCGCTTGTCGGGTCAGGTCGAGGAAGCGAGCGTCACGCGGCATGCGCGCGCCGGCGCGTTTGGACTGGGAGTGGTGATGGTCGGCGCGTGGACGGCGCTGGTGTGGGCGAGCTCTGCGCGCGGCGCGCAACCCGCCACCGAGCCGCCGCAGTGGATCGCGGCCGACCGCGATGCCGACGAACTCGTGGCGCTCGCCAGCGCGTTGCTCGTGACGGTGCATGTTCCGATCGAAGCGCCGATTGAGGTTGCGCTCGCAAACCAAGGCCGCATTTGGGCCGCCTGCGCGACGGCGGCCGGTCCGGGCGGCGCGCACGTGTTGCGCCGGACCAATCTCGCCGGAACGATCGACTTGCAGTTGCCGATCGGTCCGTTGTTCGACCTCGCACCCTACGGAGACGGCGGCGCGCTCGTCGTCGCAGGCTTGCCCGGCGGACAACGCGAGGCGACGCTCGTGCACAACGACGGAACCTGGCGCGTGCTCGCGACCGCGCCGGACCTGATGGCAATCTGTGCGCGCGCCGGACAGGTGCTCGTCGCCGGCGAGCACGGCTCGCTCGCGCTCTACGAACCGCGTGTGTCGCGCCTCGCGACAGCACAACGCGACCTCGGCGGGATGCTCGCGGACGTCGCGCCGGGACCGAGCGACGGAACTTGGTGGGTGCTCGATGTCGCGGGCAGCGTCAGTGCCCATCGACTGCTGCTCGTGCGCGCCGATCTGTCGACCGTGTGGCAGCGCTCGATCGGGCTCAACGCTCTGCACCTCGCGCCGGTGCGCGGCGAAGAACGCGTGTGGTTGGCCGACGGCGAGGGCAATTTCGCACGTCGGTTCGGGCCCCAGGGCGTGCTCGAAGTGAGCTACGCGCCGCTCTCGATGTCCGGTTGCGACCGCGGCGTGGCCACCTCCGACGGCGGCGTGGTGTTCGCCGCGCCGGGCGCGCTCGTGGCGTTGGACACGCACGGCGCTGCGCGCCCCGGACAAGGCGGATTCAATTTCTTGGTCGACCTCGCGCAGCGCGGCGAGTGAGCGGAACTCAGAGCACCGCCAAACCGATGCCGTACTTGCGCATGCGGCGCCACAGGGTGGTGCGGCTGACGCCGAGCTCGCGCGCGGCTTGATCGAGGCGACCGGGATTGCGTTGCACGGCGAGTGCGACGACTTGGTACTCGCGATCTCCGAGGTGATCGGCGATCGGTTTCGCCGCGCCGATGTCCGAACGCCGCAAGCTGCGCTCGACGTTGGCCGCGCTCAACACGCCGTCGACGGACAACACCGCGCAGTTGGTCAGCACCGCGAACAACTGGCGCACGTTGCCGGGCAGGTCGTGCGAGAGCAGCAGTTCGAGGACGCGCGGACCGAGGCGCAAGTTGTTGCCGTGCTCGAGCGAGTAGCTCTCGACGAAGGCTGCCACGAGTCCCGGCAGGTCATCGGCGCGTTGGCGCAGGGCCGGCACTTGTAGCGTCGGCACGTCGCGCAGCACCGCGAGCTCGGACGACAGCCGTCCGGCGGCAAGCATCTCCGTCGGCGGCGTGTCCAAGGACACGATCAGCCGACAGGTGGATTCATCCGCCAGGCGCTTGGCGTCGCCGGCGTCCGCCAGCTGTGCGCGCAAGACATCGGCGATGCGCCGTTGCACGGTGGGCTCGAGCGTCTCGACGCCTACGAGCAGCAGGCTGCCGCGGCAGTGGAGCTCCAACAGTCCGCGGCGCCGCCGAGCGTCGGTCCGGTGCTCGCCGAACAGCGCGTTGGCGACTCCGCCGGCCGGAGGGATGCGCGCGTCGCGCACCGCGAATTCGTGGACGCGACGCGGACCGCTGTTGTGGATCGAGCGCGCG
>CAYHRR010000322.1:0-5160 GCA_964358875.1 uncultured Planctomycetaceae bacterium
CGGCCTTCAACGGTATCTGCACGGTTTTCGTTTCATTCGGCTGCAACATAATTCGCCTGAAACCTTTCAATTCTTTATGCGGCCTTTGAACCTCGGAACCAAGGTGCTTAACATACATCTGAACGACCTCGTCACCGGCGCGAGGCTCGACGCGCTCGCTCACGACGCGTGCTCCAGCGCTCGCGAGCACAGCGCGCAGCGGCACGAAGACGCAGACCAGCGCAGGGTTGGACACCCGCGCACAGACGATTCGAAGTCCGCCGCGTTAGCCACTTCGCGCGAAAGGCTAGCGCGCCGCCGCACGCGTGAGTTCCAGGCGTAGGAACAAGACGCGCTCGGTCGCTCCCTTGCTGCGCGAATGGCCCACGACGACCAGACTTCTGGCGCCGGTGGTCGCCACGGCCCGGCCGTTTTCGGCGTGCGCACTCCCGAAGCGTTGCTCGGCTCAAACGCTTCGCCGGCTGTCTCGCAGCGCGAGGAGTGCGCGTCGGCTCGCGCGCCGTGCTCAGGCGCGCGGCACTTCCGACATCAGCGCGAGCACGTTGTCTTCCGGATCGCGAAACGAAGCCAGCCACAAAGCGTGCGTCGGCATGCGCGCGACGAGCGTCGGCTCGCCTTCAAAGCGCACACCGCGTTACGACAGTGCGGCGAACGACGCGTCGATATCCGCGACCCGGAAGTAGAGGATCGAACTCGCGTGGTGGAGCTCTCGGCGCTCCGGCATGGCGAGCATCAAGCGCACGCCGTCGCAATCGAAGAAGGCTAGGCCCGGAAACTCGAACAGGAATTTCAGGCCGAGCACGTCGCGACAAAAGCGCGTCGCGCCGACCAACTCCGTGACGCCGATGCCGATCTGTCCGAGACGCGCAAGTCCTGGCGTCGTATCCGTGCTCATCGGTCGACTCCTCGAACGCCGTTGGTCGCGCGCCGCAACGCGCGCAGAAAAATCCGCCGACGGCCGCGTTACTCCTCGAGCTCCGCTTCGACTTCGAGCGCCGCGTCCGTCTCGAGCGCTGCGCTCGTGTCGCCAACCAACGCTTCGTCGACGTCACCGTGCTTGAGCATCTCGCGCAACACGGCGGTCGCGTAGCAGCCCGGCGGCAACACGAAACGCAACTCGAAGAACGCTCCGTGCTCATCGTCGCCGGCGGTGACGCCGGCCTCGGCGAGCGGAAAACGCAACGGCCGTCGCGCGCCTTGCCATTGCAACGGGCCCGGCCGCGCAAAGGCCTCTTCCGAATGCCCGGCACCGGCCAACACCGCGAGTTCGAGCTCCAACGCGCGCCCGATCGGACGACTCATGCGCCGACCGAACAGCGGCCCGCTCGCCGAAATCTCCAGGGCGCTCGCGCGCGGCGCGTCGACGGCGAGATCCTTCACGAGGAACACGGCGCCGTTGCGATGCAGCCAGGCGAGGTCGCCTTCGAGCACACGGTCGAGCTCGTCGATGCGCGCCGCGACGACTTGATTGAACAACCACGACTGGTACGCGGAGGTGTAGAAGCGCTGCAGCGAGCGGTCGAGCACGTACAGCGCGCGCTTGGGATTACCGGCGCTCTTGGCCATCGAACGGCACAAGCGAATGCAAGTGCGGAAGCCGCCCGGCCAAGCCTCCGCCGCGTGCTCGAATTCGCCGGCCTCGAACAGTTCGCGCGCGCGCCGCACGCGACCGGTGTCGTGTGGACCGGGCCGACCCGCGATCCATGCGACGGCTTCGCCCAAGTCACCGAGCAACAACGCGCGACCGACGCGCCACGTGTCGCCGCGCATGCCGAAGCGCTGCTCGCCGAAGTAATTGGGCACGCCGCGGCGCACCAACTCGTCGAGCGATGCACGCGCGGCGTCGAGCGCTTGCACGTCGACGTTGCGCAGGCGAATCACGAAGCGATTGCCGCGCAGGTGTCCGATGCGCAACTTGTTGCGGTGTTTGCGTGCCCACAAGACACGCATGTCACGCAACGCGAGCGCCTCGATCGCGGCGGGCTCGAAGCCCTGCACGCTGATGTGTTGACGCGTGACGCCCTGCGCGTCCTTGAGCCCCGCGATGCCGAACGCGCGCGGCGCGACGCCGAGTGCGCGCGCCATGCGTTCGAGCGCTTCGTGCGTCGACAGGCCGCGCTTCTCGATCTCGAAGAAGACGTGCTCGCCTTCGTTCGAGGTCTCGTAGGCGGGCACCTCTTCGACGCGAAAGTCCTCGGGGCGCTGTTTGTATTCGCCGCGCACTGCGGAGTGCGACGCGGTCATGTGGGGCCAAATTGCGGTCATCGTCGGTACGCTCGAGCGCGGCGCAGTCTAGCCGGACGCATGCGCGAGCCCTGCGATGCATGCGCGATTGCCGGCCCGTTGTCGCAGGTGGTGGCGCGCCGCGCGCGAAATGCGGCGCACGCAGGCTGGGCTTCGACGAGTTCCACGCTCGCCGTCCCAGCCGAAAGGCCGCGCGCGCGCGGCGTCCGACGGACGTAGTAGCGTCGCGGCGCTCCAGCTATGCTTTCGCGCGCTTCGCAGCCGAAGCTCCTCCACACGCATGCTCAACGCAACCTTCCTCGCCGCGTTGGCGTTCGCGCCGCAAAGTGCCGGCCAGACGCCGCCTCAAGACGATTCGCCCTTGGCGATCGACCTCGACGCCGAGACTCCGGCACCGCGCTTCGAAGCGTCCGGCTGGAACGTCGACATCGGCGGCACGCTCAAGGTCGGATTGCTCGCTTCGGAAGACGTGAAGTTCTACTCCGACGCCGGCATGGCCGGCGTTTCGATCGGCGCAGCGCGGCTGTGGTTCGAGAGCGAGTTGCCCGACCATTGGCGCGTGCATTTCGGCCTGCGCGGCGAACGCGGCAACCCGCGCGCGTTCTTCGGAGTGGTCGGCGAAACGGGCTCGGTGCGTTCCGTCGACACGTGGCTCGAGCGCGAGCTCAACGACGATTGGGCCGTGCGCTTCGGCAAGATCCGGCCGCCGTTCGTCAACTCGGGCATGATCGAAGAGGCGAACTCGCTGTTCTTCGATCGCTCGTATATCGGCGACGATTGGGAGCGCTATGACCTCGGCGCGCAGTTGACGGGTCGCGTCGGAGTGCTGCGCGGATGGCTCGCCGCGCAGAACGGCAACGACAACGGCGGCAACCAACACGCACTCACACTGCGCGGCATGTGGGACGTCGTCGGTGGCGGTGCCGAGCGCAACTACGAAGGCGCTTGGAACGCGCCGGACGGTTTGTCGCTCTCGGTCGGAGGCGCCATCTACTACGACACCGACACCGACGACCAATCGGCGCAGGCGATCGAGGGGATGCTGACCTTCAATCGCTTGTACGTGGCTGCGGAATACGCCGACAACGGCGACGGTTTGGGCTCGCTGTACTCGTGGGGAGTGACGAGTTCGTTCATGGCCACCGAGGATCTCGAAGTCGCGGCGCGGCTCGAGGATTTCGACCGCGACGACAAGGCCGACCTGTACCGCGCCGGCGTGAACTACTACGTGCGCGGCCACGACATCAAATGGCAAATCGCCTACTCCTCGTCGGACAGCAACGCGCCGCTCGCCAGCGCGCAGGTGCTGCTGCTGGGCTTGACGGTTTCGTTCTGAGCGAGCGCACGCTTCGAGGCGACGTCGCGGCGCGCCGTGCATGAAGGCCTTCCTCGCACCGCTGCTCGTGTGCTTGATGTCCGCGTGCGCGGGCTACCTGTTGCGCAAGCGCTCGCCGCGGCTTTCGCGCGTGTTGCTCGGAGGCGGTGTCGCGGCGCTGATCTTGTTGTGCCTACCGCTCGTCGCGGCGCTGCTGTTGTGCGGCCTGCAGTCGTTCGACGCGCTGACGCCTGAGAGTTACGACGAGCGCTGCGGCGCCATCGTCGTGCTCGCCGGCGACGCCAACGAAGCGGGCCCGGAGTTCGGCGGAGCGACGGTCGGGCCCTTGACGCTCGAACGCTTGCGCTACGCGGCCCACCTCGCGCGCGCAACGCACCTCCCGCTGTTGATGTCCGGTGGACCGTCGCGCAAGGGCGCCGCGCCGCTCGCGCAGTTGATGAAGGAAGCGCTCGAAAGCGATTTCGGCGTGAACGTGCGCTGGATCGAAGCGCGCTCCGGCACGACGCGCGAAAACGTCTCGGAGTCAACGGCGTTGTTGCGCAACGACGGCGTCGAGCGCTGCTACGTCGTCACGCACGCGTGGCACATGCCGCGCGCGATCGCCGAATTCGAACGCGCGAATTTCGCGGCCGTCGCAGCACCGACAGGCTTCCGAGCGCCGCCGACCTGCGAAATAGCGACGCTCGTACCTTCGGCAAAAGCACTGCGCGAGAGTACCTGGGCGCTGCACGAGTGGATCGGTCGCGTGTGGTACGCGCTCAGCGGTTGAGGCGCGCGTTCGGCGAGGAGCGGTGCCCGGCCACAATGCGCTCCGCCGCATTGCACCCAGTGACGCGCGCGCGTCGCACCCACACATGGCGCAGCGCTCAACTCGCACGCACGCGCAGCAGCAACAGCATCGGCCATCCGAGGTGTTTCTCGGCGCGCGGGTAGCCCACGACGAAGCCCGCGTCCGGCGCGTGCTCGCTCACGAGTTCGAGTACGAGGCCCGCACCCAACGTCGCCATCACGATCTCGCTGATCGATTGCGGCCTGCTCTCGACGTGAACGCGCTCTCCGTCTGCACCGTCCTCGAAACGGGCCGAAACGCCCTTCAAAGCGAGCGCGGGATGCAAAGTCGAGATCACCGCGACGCCGCGCGGCCGCAGGACGCGCCGCACCTCGCGAAAAAACGCTTCGAGATCGCGCACGTGCTCGAGCACGAGGCCGGAGACCACACGATCGAAGCTCGCGGACTCGAACGGCAACGCACGGTGCGCGTCGTGCAGCACGAAGCGAACCTGCTCCGCACCGAGCTTCGCGCGCGCTTTCGCGAGCATGCCCTCGGACAAGTCGAGGGCCGTCACGCGCGCTCCGCGCGAGGCGAGGCGCAGCGCATGGCGCCCGGTGCCGCAGCCGAGGTCGAGCACATCAAGCCCGGCGACTGCTCCGAGCACGCCATCGAACTCGCGCTCCTCCAACCCCACAAGCGGATTGCCATCGGTGTCATACACCGCCGCCCACCGGTCATACCCCTCGCGCACCCCCACAAACTGCTTCCCCACTTGCTCCACGCCAAAGATCCTGGCCACGCACTCGCC
>CAYHRR010000323.1:0-5159 GCA_964358875.1 uncultured Planctomycetaceae bacterium
CGCGTCACCGAGCACGACCGAAGCGCTCAAGTCCGGCGCTTGCGCAGCCAAGGCGACGAAGCCCGAGCGTGCGAACTCGACGGCGAACACGCCGACAGCGAGCGCGCCGGGAAGCAACGCATTCCAGGCGTTCGCGGTGACGCCGCGCGCAGGTTCGTCGCTCGTGCGGGGGCGCGCAGCGTCGTCGCTGAGTCGGCCTGTCGCGCGGGCGCGACGCTCAGCCGTCAGCATCGGGCCGAAATCGCGCCCGCACAGCACGATCCACGCCGCGAGCGCGAGCGTGAACAGCGAGTAGAAGCGGTAGGGCAAGGTCTCGAGCAGCAATGCTGCACCTTGCTCGGTGGTCAGGCCCGCCGACGGAAGCTGCGGCGCGAGCGTCGCGAGTTGCCAAGCGAGCCACGTCGAGAGGATCGAGAGGCTCGCGAGCGCGCCGCCGGTCGAGTCGACGAGGTACGCGAGCTTCTCGCGCGACACGCGCAGGCGATCGGTGAGCGGGCGCAAGACCGCGCCGGTGACGAGCCCGTGCACGCAGCCGTCGACGACGCCGGTCAGACCGACGAGCCCGACTGTGAGCTGTGCGCCGCGCGCGCTGCGCACGAAGCGCGCTAGGACGTCGCTCAAGCCGCGCAATCCTCCGCTCACGCCCATGCAGGCGACCGTCGCGAGCAAGAGCATGATCGTGACGAGCAACGAGGCGTGGCTCGGGTCTTTCAACGCTTCAGGCAGCGCGTAGCGGAACACGTCGAAGGGCGCGCAAGCGAAGGCCGTCAGCGAACCCGCTCCGGATTGAAGGCGCAGCAGCACGGCCGCCGTCAGCACTCCGATGCACAGGCCGAGCAGGGCGCGACGGAACAGAAGAGCGATGGTGAGCGCCGCTAGTGCGGGCAACAGCGCCGAAGGCCGCGCCGCGCGCCAATCGGTGCGCTCGACGCGCCAGTGGATGCCGTCGGGATGGGTGTAATCGAGCGCGAAGGTGTTGCCGTCGAGCGACGCGGCGAAGCTCGCGCCGTTGTCGCGACCGGCGCTCGTCAGTTGCTTTTCGCCTTCGATCGCGAGGTTGAGCCCGCGCTGCGCCGCCTGCGCGCGCAACTCGCGAATCAAGCTCTGTTGCGCGATCAAATGCACCGTCAGGTCGTCCGACTCGACTCCCGCGGCTGAAGCGATGCGCACGCCCCACAGGCGCAGCGTCGCCGAGTGCGCGTCGTGGTGCGTGACGGCCGGGCCGTCGAGCACGGCGTCGATCAACGGCGGCGGATTCGGAACCGGTCCGTCGGGCTTCGGCGGCGCCAGGCGCAACAGCGCACCGCATTCGGCCGCGGCGAGCCGCACCGGATCGGGCTGCGGCAGCATGAACAGCGCGGTGAACACCGCGACGAGCGCCAGCGTCGTCCATGCGCGCTTCATGCGGCGCCATGGTAGGGGCGCCGAAATGGGCTTCAAGCGGCGGGCGCCGAGTGCGCCGCGCGCGCACACGACTCACGTGCTGCACTTTGGACGCGTGCGAGTGTTGCGCGTATCCTCGCGCCTCCTCATCGCACCATGTTCGCGTTGCTCGACGATTCACTTGGGGCGCCCGCATGGGCGACCTCGCTGATCCCTTGGTTGCTGACGCTGCTCGTCGTCGCCGCGTGCGTCGCCGCCGTCGGCGTGTGGATGCTGCTCGCGCGTTTGCGCGAAATCGAGCGCTTCGCCGAGCGTTTTCAGGCCATCGACGCCATCGCGAGTTCCTTGGACAGCCTCGTGCGCGCACGCGAGGACCTCGACCTGCGGCGTGTCGAGCACGTCTTGATCGAGATGCGCGACGGCCAGCGGCGCCTCGAAGACGCTCTGTTGCGCGCTGCGCAAAGCACGCCGCGCACGAGCAGCGGGAGCGAGCCGCCGACCGAAGAGGCCGCGAGCCTCTCGGAGCGCGTCGTGCGACGCTTGCTAGCGCACGGCTACGAGCAAGTGCACGTCGTTCCGTCGCTCGATGAGCTGGCGCAACTGTTCAAGGCCGACGGAGCTCACGAAGTGCTCGTCGAGGCGCGTCGCAACGGCGTCGCGTGCAAGGGCCGCGTGCTCCTGCGCGACGGCGTCGTCACCGATGTCGAGCTCAAGCCCGCATACACGATGTTCCCCTAGCGCCCGGCGCAACGACTCCAACGCTTCCCACGCTTCGAACGATGACCGTCACCACAATTGAAAAGCTCGCCCTGCACGTCGGTCAGACCGTGACGCTGCAAGGTTGGGTCTACGACCGCACGTCCAAGGGCAAACTGCACTTCGTGATGATGCGCGACGGCACCGGCATCGCGCAGTGCGTGCTGTTCAAGGGCAATGTCGGCGAGGACTTGTTCAACCAATTTTCCGCTGCCGGCCAAGAGTCGAGCATCGTGCTCACCGGCCTGGTCAAGGCCGAACCGCGCGCGCCGGGCGGCTTCGAGATCGACGTGCAGTCGGGCCGCGTGTTGCAGGCCGTCGAGGGCTATCCGATCACGCCGAAGGAGCACGGCATCGAGTACTTGATGGAGCATCGCCATCTGTGGCTGCGCTCCAAGCGTCCGTGGGCGGTGATGCGCATCCGCCACGCGGTGATCATGGCGATCCGCACGTTCTTCGACGAGCGCGGCTTCATCTGCATGGACTCGCCGATCTTCACGCCCAACGCGTGCGAGGGGACCTCGACCTTGTTCGAGGTGCCGTACTTCGACGAGAAGGCGTACTTGACGCAGTCGGGCCAGCTGTACGCGGAAGCGGCGGCGATGGCGCTCGGCAAGGTCTACACGTTCGGCCCGACGTTCCGCGCCGAGAAGTCGAAGACGCGCCGGCACCTGACCGAGTTTTGGATGCTCGAGCCGGAGATGGCGTTCGCAGGACTCGACGACGTGATGGCGCTCGCCGAAGACATGTTGAGCTACGTCGTCGCGCACGTGTTGAAGACTCGCCGCGCGGAGCTCGCCGTGCTCGAGCGCGACGTGACGAAGCTCGAGAAGATCAAAGCGCCGTTCCCGCGGCTCACTTACGACGAAGCGTCGCAGATCCTGCTCGACAGTCCTGAGATCATGGGCACCGAACTCGCCTTCAAGCCCGGCGAGGACTTCGGCGCGCCGCACGAGACGATCATCTCGAACCTGTTCGATCGACCGGTGATGGTTCACCGCTATCCGAGCGCGATCAAAGCCTTCTACATGAAGCGCGATCCGGCCGATCCGACGAAGTGCCTGTCGGTCGACGTGCTCGGCAGCGAAGGCGTCGGCGAAATCATCGGCGGCAGTCAGCGCGAGGACGACATCGAGTTGCTCTTGCACCGCATCCGCGAGGAGAAGCTGCCGGAAGAATTCTTCCAGTGGTACATCGACCTGCGTCGCTACGGCTCGGTGCCGCACGCGGGTTTCGGCCTCGGCCTCGAACGCACGGTCGCGTGGGTGTGCGGCATCGAGCACGTCCGCGAGGCGATTCCGTTCCCGCGCACGATCTACCGCATCCGTCCGTAGTTCGAACGAGGCTCGCCGATGTCGCTGTTCAAACAGATGTTCCGTCGCAAGACGGCGGCCGATGTGATGGCGGACGCCGAGCAAGGCGAACACTCGCTCAAGCGCACGCTCGGCGCATTCGACCTCACGCTGCTCGGAGTCGGCGCGATCATCGGCTCGGGTTTGTTCTCGTCGATCAAGGACATGATCACGGGCACCGCCGTGTTGCAGGGCGCCGGGCCTGCGGTGATCGTGTCGTACCTGTTGACGGCGGTCGCGTGCGGCTTCGCGGCGCTGTGCTACGCCGAGATCGCGGCGATGGTTCCGGTCTCAGGAAGCGCGTACTCGTACACCTACGCGGCCTTCGGCGAGCTGATGGCGTGGATCATCGGCTGGGACCTGATGATCGAGTACGCCATTGGAAACGTATACGTCGCGCAGAGTTGGGCCGACTACTTCCAGACCTTCCTGCACGGCATCAGCGGCGGCGCGTGGCAATTGCCCGTGTGGTGCATGAAGGATTTTCAGAGCGCGACGCAGCTCTTCCAGAGCGCGACGGCGACGCTCGCGGACGCGACGGCGAACGTGGACGCGAAGTCGGCTGCGCAGGCGACGCTCGATGCGTGGGCCGGCGTGCCGCACGTCACATTGCCGTGGTACGGAGACGCGCTGCTTTCCTGCAATCTGCCCGCCACCGGCATCACGGTTGCGCTCACGATCCTGCTCTTCGTCGGCGTGAAGGAGAGCGCGCGCGCGAACGCGTTGATGGTCGGGCTGAAGGTGCTGCTGATCCTCGTGTTCCTCGGCATCGGCGTGTTCCACGTCGATCCGAAGAACTGGCAGCCCTTCGCGCCCAACGGCTACCACGGGATCTGGCAGGCGGCGGCGATCGGTTTCTTCAGCTACATCGGTTTCGATGCGGTTTCGACGGCGTCGGAGGAAACGCGCAACCCGCAGAGGGACGTGCCGCGCGGACTGATTTGGTCGCTCCTGATTTGCACGGTGCTCTACATCGCGACGGCGGCGGTGCTCACCGGCATCGTGCCGGTCGCGAAAATGCACTCACAGGATCCGCTGGCCGAAGCGTTCCGCGTGATGGGCTTCGAAGGCGGTGCGACGGCCTTCGCGCTCGGCGCGGTGATCGCGATGACCGCGGTACTGCTCGTGTTCCAGCTCGGCCAGACGCGCATCTTCATGGTGATGGCGCGCGACGGGCTCCTGCCGAAGGTGTTTTCGAAGGTCCATCCGCGCTTCCGCACGCCGCACGTCAACACGTGGGTGACTGGCCTGCTCGTGGCGCTGTCGTGCAACTTGATGACGCCCGGACAAGCGATCGGCCTGTGCAACATCGGGACGTTGTTCGCCTTCATCCTCGTGTCGCTCGGCGTGATCGTGTTGCGAAGGCGCGAGCCGAACCGTCCGCGACCGTTCAAGGTGCCGGGCTACCCGGTCACGCCGCTCCTCTCCGCCGCAGCCTGCCTCGGACTGATCCTCGGCCTCGAGCGCTCGAACTGGCTGCGCCTCGCGATCTGGCTCGCGATCGGCCTCGTCGTCTACTTCGCCTACGGCATCCACCACAGCAAGCTCGCCGCACGCGGTCGCGACTGACGCGTAAGAGAGCCGGAGGACTCCGTGTCCGCTCGGGCGCCGCGCCGGCCGCGCGGCCCCGGGGGTTGAAGGGGAGCGCCGCGCGAGGGCGGGCTAGCG
>CAYHRR010000324.1:0-5154 GCA_964358875.1 uncultured Planctomycetaceae bacterium
AAGATGCCCTGATACGGAGCCAGGCTCCACCGTCAACTATTCGATCAACGCGGTTGTTCACGTCATCGCGACTTGGCGAATAGTTGACGGAGGAGCCTGGCTCCGTACTCAGCGCGCGACGAACAGGTAGGTGAACAAGCCCTTCGCCACTAGCGCGTCGCCTTGCATGAGCTCGACGTCCGCGAGCGCGACGTGGCGGCCGCGTTTGACGAGCTTCGCGACAGCGACGACTTCGCCGCTGGTGAGCATCGCGGGCCGCACGAAGTTGAGTTTGAACTCGATGCTCGTCATCACGCTGTCCCGCGCAACGCCGGGCGTCAGCAAGTACACAGCCGCAGTGTCGGCCAAGGTCGCGAGGATGCCGCCGTGCACAACGCCCTCGACTTGCAGGAACTCAGCTCGCAGTGGAAGCACGACGCGCGCCGAGTGCACATCGCGTTCGAGGAAGCGATAGCCGAACCACACGCTCGTCGGCATCGCGGCGATCGGATCGTTGGTGTTGGTCACGCGGCGAGTGTACGGAGCGAAGCTCGATCGCCAACGCTCCGACGAGGGCCGCCTGCACGCCGCCGCCATCTCGCGAATAGTTGACGGAAGAGCCTGGCTCCGTACTCAGAACACGAGCTGCAGCGCGTTGGTCAGGTTCGAACCGTGCGCGCAGGGGCCGCCGAAGTCGCGGTACCACAGCTGCGCGAACCAAGTCGACCCGGCGCTGATCGCTCCGTTCGAATTTGCGATGAGCGCGACGACCTGCGCCGTTCCGTTCGCGCTCGTCTTGAACACGCCGAAGCGTTGCGTGGTGCCGCCGACGCAGCGCACGCCGTCGTAGAAGGGCGTGCGCGACTGAAGATTGCCGATGAAGAGCGTCGCGTTGACGTCGTGGGGGAGTTGCGTCGCGGCGAGCACGAGGTCGTCTTGCGCGACGCTCGTCGTGCCGCTCGCGCGCGACAGCTTCGCGCCGAGCCCGGTCGAGTTGCGACAACCGGCGTTCGCCGCGTCGTTGCCGCACGGGCACGCCGCGCCGAAGCAAAATTCAGTGACGTCGCCGGCCGCGACGTACATGCGAAAGCCGATGCGCCACCTGCAGCCCGCGTAGCACGTCGAGCCGCCGAGGAACAACGGCTCCGAATATTGCGGCGCGCCTTGCGTGCTCGGCGTGTAGCTGCCGGCGACGCCGCCGCCGCTTCCGTCGCCGACCAGTTCGATCACGAACGTCGCACCGGGCGTGACCGCGAAGTGCGCGGCGCGCGTGTCGATGTCGACCCACTGACCGCCGCTCGCGCTCTTCACCAAGGTCGTCGCGAAAAACGGCGCCGCGCTCGACCAGCCCGCGCCCGCGCGCAGACGCACGTACACGCGCGACGCGACCGGACCCGTGACGTGCAGCGCGAGCCGCTCGAGCTCGCCCGTCGCGTTGGCGCGCACCTGTTGCTGCCACACGTAGCTCGCGCCGCTGACGTTGAAATTGGCCCACTGACCGGCACCCGGCACGGGGCTCGATTGATCGAGCACACCGGACTGGGCCCATGTGGTCGCGGCCAGCGCTAGGCCGGCCGCGATGCTGCGCAAGATGTGGCGAAGGTGCATTGCAGAGGGACAGGCCTGCGACGCCGGTCGGCGAATTCCTCTGCCGAAAACTACTCCGCTGTGCGCGTGCGGGTCGCCGCGTGCACCGCGAAAAATCGTCTCACGGTCCGAACTGGCACTTCAGGCCGTTGGACATGTTGACGTGGTGGAGGCACGGACCGACCGGATCGCGGTACCAGCTCTGGAAGATCCACGAGCTGCCGCTGGTGATCAGACCTGCCGACTGGCCCACCGGTCCGATCAGATTGAGCGAGCCGGCCGGTCCAGTGGTGTTGATCGGGAAGCGCCAAACCTGGCCGGCAGCGCAGCGTCGTCCGTCAGCCCAGGGAGCGTTGATCTGCGCGTTGCCCATGAACATCAGGGCGCTCTGATTTGTCGTCATCTGCGACGCGTGCATCGCCAAGTCGTCGAGCGCGATGCTCAGCGTTCCACCGGATTGGACGAGCAGCGCGCCGACGCCGGTCGAGTTTCGGCAGCCGGCGTTGGCGTCGTCGTTCGCGCACGGGCACGCGTTGCCGAAGCACATAGGCGTCACCGCAACCGGAGGAAGCACGTAGGTCGTGAAGGCCTGGCGCCAACCGCAGTCCGTGAAGCAGCCGGGTCCGTTGAGAAACAGCGGCTGCGGATAGTTCGGCGTTCCCGGAGGCGTGACGTAGGTGCCGAGGATTCCGCCGCCGTCGTTGTTGCCTTGAACTTCGATCACGAACAGCGTGCCCGGCGCGACCGCGATATTCGCGCTGGTGGTGTCGACGAAGTAGAGCTCCGGCGTGCTCGCCGTCTGCTGAATCACCTGCGTCGTGAACACGGCCGGATTCGTGCTCCAGCCGGCTCCCATGCGCACGCGCAGATCGATGTGCGAACCGATCGACCCGCCGAGCACGAGCTCGATGCCTTCGAGCGTGCCTGTCTGTCCCGCGCTGACTTCCATCTGCCACACGAGCGACGATGCGTCGGTGTTGAACCAAGCCGTCGACCCCGCGGGGCCGGGATACGGGCTCACTTGATCGACGAGCCCGGTTTGCGCTGCGGCGCTCGCGGCGACGAGGGCAATGCTGCTGAACACGCGAAGCAGTCGAGTTGCGTTCATGGGGACCTCGGATGCGGTGGGGAAGTAGCGGTGAAGGACGCGGCAACCTTACTGCACTTCGCCGAGGCGACAACCCCGCACGAGGCTGGAGCGCGCGAAGTCGATCGCCCATGCTGCTCGGCAATGAGGCCTCTCGAACATGCACTCGCCGCGCGCGGCACGTTGGTGCTCGACGGCGCGCTCGCCACGGAGCTCGAGCGGCGCGGCTTCGATTTGAATGATCCGCTGTGGTCGGCGCGCGTGCTCCTCGATGCGCCGGACGCGATCCGAGCGGTGCACCGCGACTACTTCGAGGCCGGCGCGGACATCGCGACGAGTGCGAGCTACCAAGCGACGTTCCAAGGCTTCGCGGCGCGCGGTTTGTCGCGCGCAAGCGCGCGGGAAATGCTGCTGCTCTCCGTGCGCTTGGCATGCGAGGCGCGCGACGAGTTTTGCGCAAAAGCGCCGACGCGCGCGCGACCGCTCGTCGCCGCGTCGATCGGCAGCTACGGCGCGTACCTCGCAGACGGCGGCGAGTACCTCGGCGACTTCGCGCTCGACGAGAACGCGCTCGTCGCGTTCCATCGCGAGCGCGTCGAAGTCCTCGCCGCGAGCGCGGCCGACGTGCTCGCCTTCGAGACCATTCCGTGCCTCGCCGAAGCGCGCGCGTTGGCGCGACTCGCAAGCGAAGTCGCACACAAGGAAGCGTGGTTGTCGTTCTCGTGCCGCGACGCGCGCACGAACTCGAACGGAGAGTCCATCGCGGCTTGCATGGCCGAGCTCGACGCCAGCGCCGCGCTCACCGCCGTCGGCGTCAATTGCACGGCGCCGCACTTGATCGCCGAACTCGTGCGCGAAATCGCATCGTCGACGCGCAAGCCGATCGTCGTGTATCCGAATTCGGGCGAGCGCTACGACGCGTCGACGCGCTGTTGGTCAGCGGGCACCGAGCGCCTCGACTTCGCTCGAGAAGCGCGCGACTGGCGTTCAGCGGGAGCGCGCATCATCGGTGGTTGTTGCCGCACGACGCCCGACGACGTGCGCGCGCTCGCTCAAGCGTTGGCGTAGGCGCGCGCCGCGCTCACGGAACGAAACTCGCCGAATTCCGGGCAGTACGCGGTCAATTTTCCGCCGTAGACGCAGCCGGTGTCGAGACCGATCGCGAGCACGCGACCGCGGCGCGTGTGAACGCGCGGCAGCGGACTCGGCGTGTGTCCGAAGAGCACCAGCTCCGGTTGGTCGTAGTCCTCGTACCACCACGGCTGACCGCGCGCCGACGTGCGGCGCAACGTCGTCAAGTCGCGAAGGCTTTGCTTTTCGAGCGCGAGGCCCGGGACGAGACCGGCATGAACGACGACCCACGGGCGTGCGTCGCGCGTCAGCTCGGCGTGCTCGATCTGCGTGTGGCGCAGCGCGAAGCCGCTGTGGGTTTGCAAAAACTCGAGCAGCGCGGCTCGATGCTCGGGCGGAACATCGCAGGGCGTGTGGCCGTCGCCCGCGAGATCCTCCGCGTCGAGCGGCGGAAACTTCGTGCGCAACGGTGGGCGCACGTTTGCGTTCCAAGTCGTCGGCGCGAGGCCGATGCGTCGCAACACGGCCAGCTCGTGGTTTCCGAGCACGAACTGCGCGCGAAGTTCGCGCAGGATGCCGATCACGCCGACCGAATCAGGGCCGCGGTGAAAGAGGTCGCCGACGGAGACGAGGCGATCGTCCCGCGCGAGCCCCAAGTGCTCGACGAGACGCGCCAATTCGTCCGCGCAGCCGTGAATGTCTCCGACGACCCAAGTCGCCATGGGGCGCAGCATCGACCGGAGTCGGCGCGGGCTTGAGTCGCACGGCGAACGTCCTGCGCTCGGGAACGAGGCGCAACGCGGCGCGGCGCGATCAAGCGCTCCGTGCGGACTCTCGATGAATGCGCGTCCCCCCTTCCATCGAAACGCACATGACCCACCACCGCACTCGCTGCGCGCGCGCACTCGTCGCCGCCGCGCTCGCCGCCGCAATCGCTGCGGCGTGCAGCTCGCCGCCGATTCGCATCGCGTCGACCGCGCGCACCGCGACCATCACGACCAAGCTCAGCACGCGCGGCTTTCCGCTCGGACCCAACGACGTCGTGCGCGTCGGCGTGTACGGACACGACGAGCTCTCGACTGCAGGCACGCGCATCGACGACGCCGGCGGATTGTCGCTGCCGCTCGTCGGAAGCGTTCACGTCGCAGGTTTGAGCACGGAAGAAGCGCGCGCCGCGCTCACCGAGGCGCTCGCCAAATTCGTCAACTATCCGCGCGTCGACCTGTCCGTCGTCAACTACAACGCGCGGCGCTGCTACGTGTTCGGCGAGGTCGCGCGCTCCGGCGCGATCGACTTCGATCGACCTATGACGCTGTTGCAGGCGCTGTCCCTGACCGGCGGATTTTCATCGAAGGCCGACCGCGCCAACGTCGTCGTGCTGCGCGGAACACCGGACGCGCTCGAAGTCGAAGTGGTCGATCTCGAGCAGC
>CAYHRR010000325.1:0-5148 GCA_964358875.1 uncultured Planctomycetaceae bacterium
TGTAGCCGCGCATGCGCGCCTCGGGCAGGCTCGCGAACAAGTCGCGGATGTGCGTGAAGGCGTCGGTGTAGGTCGCCGGGTTCGAGCGCGGCGTGCGACCGATCGGCGCCGCGTCGATCGAGACCAAGTCGCCGATGTGTTCGAGCCCGTCGATGCCGTCGTGCAGGCCGGGCTGCGCGCCCTCGCGCTGCAAGTGCGCGAGCAGCGCGGGCTCGAGAATGCGCTCGATCACAGTCGACTTGCCGGAACCGCTGACGCCGCTGATCACCGTCAACGTCCCGAGCGGGAATTCGATGTCGACGTCCTTGAGGTTGAAGGCGCGCGCGCCGCGCACGGCGAGCTTCTTGCCGTTGCCGCGGCGCCGCTCGGCGGGTGCCGGCATGCGCAATTCGCCGCGCAAAAAACGGCCGGTCGGCGAATCCGCCAGCGCGACTTCCGCGGGCGTGCCTTGCGCAACGATGCGACCGCCGTGGCGTCCCGCACCCGGCCCGACGTCGATGATGTGGTCCGCCGCGCGCAAGGTCGCTTCGACATGCTCGACGACGACGACCGTGTTGCCGCCGTCGCGCAATTTCTGCAGCGCGCCGAGCAATTGCGCGTGGTCGCGCGCGTGCAAACCGATCGACGGTTCGTCGAGCACGTACAGCACGCCTTGCAGCGCGCTGCCGAGCTGCGCCGCGAGCCGAATGCGCTGCGCTTCACCGCCCGACAAGGTGTCGGCGCCGCGCGCGAGTGTCAGGTACTCGAGTCCGACCTGCTTCAAGAACGCGACGCGGCGCTGGATTTCGCCGAGCAACTCGAGCGCGATGCGGGCCTCGCGCGGCGACAAGCTCAAGCCTTCGAGCCGCACGCCGAGCTGTGCGACCGGCGTCTTCAACAGCTCGCGCAACGAGACGCCGCCGAGCAACACCGCGAGCGCTGCGGGACGCAAGCGCGTGCCGTCGCACTCGCCGCAGGGCTGCGTTGCGAAAAATTTCTGCGCCTGCGGTTGCCCGCTCTTCCAGGCCTGTTCGAGCGCCGGAATCACGCCCTTGAAGCGTCGCTGCCACTTCACCTGGCCCTGGTGCTTGGCGCCGTTCCAGGTGAAGTCGTCCTCGAAGCGTTCGTCGCCGCTGCCGTGGAGCACGACCTTCTTCGCAGCGCGCGAAAGCTCCTTCCACGGCGTGTCGAGCGAGAACTCGTGTGCGGCGGCGACTTGATCGAGGAACTCGAAGTCGACATGCGGATACGTGAGGGCTCCGCCGACCTTGCGCGTGACCGCGAGCGCGCCTTGGCGAATCGACAGCCGCGCGTCGCGCACGATGCGTGCTTCGCTCGGCAACTTGCGCAGTCCGAGGCCTTCGCACACCGGACAGGCGCCGTGCGGTGAGTTGAACGAGAACATGCGCGGTTCGAGCGGCGGCGTGTCCGCGCCGCAGCCCGGACAGGTGCGGCTGGTCGACCAAGTGCGTTCCGCGCCGCCGTTCTCGCCCGGCGCGAAGACCACGTCGCCACCCGACAGTTCGAGCGCGCTCTCGACCGCTTCGCGCACGCGACTGGGGCTCTCGCGATCGGGCTTCAAGCGATCGACGACCGCTTCGATCTTGTGGCGCACGTAGCGCTCGAGCTCCGGCGCGTCCTCGATGCGCACGATCACGCCGTCGATGCGCGCGCGGATCAGACCGCGGCGCTTCAAGTCGTCGAGCACGTCCTGGTGCTGGCCCTTGCGATCACGCACCACCGGCGCGAGCACGCTCACCGATTTGCCGCTGAAGGCGTCGAAGGCGTGTTGCACGATCGCCTCGGGCGTCAGCGACTGCAGCGGCAACTTGCACTGCGGACAGTGCGCGGTGCCGGCGCGCGCGTAGAGCACGCGCAGGTGGTCGAAGATCTCGGTCAGCGTGCCGACCGTCGAACGCGGGCTCGAACTGGCCGCCGCTTGATCGACAGCGATCGCCGGCGACAAGCCTTCGATCGAGTCGACGTCGGGCTTCTCCATGCGCCCGAGGAATTGGCGCGCGTAGGCCGACAAGGTCTCGAGGAAACGCCGCTGGCCCTCGCGGAACAGGGTGTCGAAGGCGAGCGAACTCTTGCCTGATCCCGACACCCCCGTGATCGCCACCAGGCGGTGGCGCGGGATGTCGACATCGACGCCCTGCAGGTTGTGCACCCGGGCGCCGACGATCCGGATCGAGCTCGAGGTCATGCGACCGACGGCCTAACTCGTGTTCGTCTAGCGGTTTGGAAGCGTTGGCTCGACTTGCGGCGCGGGCCTCCGAGGGCTTCGGCAACACGCGCTTGGGTCAGGGACGAACCGCCAGCTTAACAGAGGCGCTCGGCGCTCGAAAGGCGTGCTCTGCGTCCTTTTGCGACTTGTCGCGACGAGCACTCCGTCGCGTGTCTCAATGTCGAACGCGCTCGCGGATCAGCGCGTGCATGGCCGGCGGCGCCGCGACGATGTGCCCGCCGCGCAGCCAATCGGCCCCACCATCGGCGTCGGTCACCAGCCCGCCCGCTTCACGGATCAGCAACGCGCCCGCGGCGACATCGTGCGGCGCGAGGTGCAGCTCCCAAAACCCGTCGAAGCGCCCGGCGGCGACGAAGGCGAGATCGACCGCTGCCGAACCCATGCGTCGAATGCCGCGCACGTCGAGAAAGAAGCGCGCGAAGTTGTCGAGGTTGTTGTGCGCGAGTTCGGCGCGGCGGTAGGGAAAGCCCGTCGCGAGCAGCGCGTCGCCGAGCTGCGTGCAGCGCGAGACCGCGATGCGCTCACCGTTCAAGAACGCGCCGCCGCCGCGCACGGCCGTGAAGGTCTCGCCCAGGCGCGGCGCATGCACGATGCCGACCAACGGCTCGTTGCCGCAGTACAAACCCATCGACACGGCGAAGGCCGGGAGTTGGTGCACGAAGTTGAGCGTCCCGTCGAGCGGATCGAGGAACCAACGCAACTCGTCGGCACCGCCGCGCGCGTCGACGACCTCTTCCTCGGCCTCGATCGCGTGGCGTGGAAAGGCGCGTCGCAAGCGCTCGACGAGCACGCGCTCGGCGGCGACGTCGGCGGCGGTCACCAGGTCGCGCGCGACGCTCTTCGAAGCGATCTCGCTCGCTTGCAAGCGGCCGAAGTGCTCCATCAGCACGTCGCCCGCCGCGCGTGCCGCTGCGAGTGCGACCTCGAGCGTCGTCGCGAGTTCGCGCGCGACGTTCACGGCCGCGTCTCGACGAGTTCGACGCAAATCTCGTCTTGCATCGGCTTCCAACAACTCGGGTTGAGCCCGCCGAAGTCCGGGTAGTTCACCAGGATCGAGAACACGAACACGCGCCCGTCGAGCGCGTAGGCGACGCCGGACAAGGCGCTGGTGCCGTCGATGAAACCGGTCTTCGCACGCACGCGGCCGCGCGCGGCGCCGCGCTCCATGCGATCCGAAAGCGTGCCGGTCTCGCCGGCGACCGCGAGCGAATCGCGATAGCACGCCGCGCTGCGTTCGTCTTGCGACAAGACCTTGTCGATCAACGCGACGATCTGGTGCGCCGTCACTCGGTTGCTGCGCGAGAGTCCCGAACCGTCGACCTGCTCGTAGCCTTCGGTGGGAACACCGAGGCGCTCGAGCGCGAGCCGCGTTGCGCGCGCGCCGCCTTCGCGCGTGCCCTGCGCGAACAAGGCGTGACCCGCGCCGAGAAACACATGGTCGGCGACGGCGTTGGTGGAATCGGTGTTGATCGGCGCGAGGTAGAGCGCGAGCGGTGAACGCAATGTCGCCAGCACTTGTCCGTGCGGCGTGCCGCGCGCGCGCCGCAGCCGGCCTTGGATCAAGATGCCGCGCCGCGCCAACGCGCCGCAGAACGCGTGACCGAAGAGCGCGACCGGATCGGGATGCGCGAAGTCACCGACGTACTCCTGGGAATTCTTCGGCAGGCTTCCGCGTACGAGCACGCCGCTCGCGCGCGCTTGGATCTGCACGTTGAGCTTCGCGCCGTTCGCCTCGGTGCGCACGCCGAGGTTCTCCTGCAAGCCGTGGTCGCGCGGAAACACGCTGACGCGCGCATGTTCGCCGACCCGCGTCGGCACGACGTGCGCCGTGAGGCAGCCGCGATTGGCCGAAAACGCGCCCGAAAGCGCGCAGTACTCCGTCCAGTGTTGGTTGCTCTCGGGCCATTCGGGCGCCGGTCCCGGCACGAGGAACCCGCCTTCGTCGAGCACGACGTCGCCGCGAATCGTGCGCACGCCGGTCGCCGCCAGTTCGTCGAGCGCCGGTATCAGCAAGTGCTCGACGTCGCCACCGCTCTCGCGGTCGAACAGCGGATCGCCGACGCCGTACAACACGAGGTCGCCTTGCAACACGCCGTCGACGAGCGTGCCCTGCGACTCCATGCGCGTTTCGAAGCTCCAATCGGGACCGAGCAGGGCGAGCGCCGCCGCGGTCGTCACCAACTTCATGTTCGACGCCGGGCGCATCGCGCGATCGGAACCGAGCGCGAGTTCTTGCCCCGCTGCGGCGCCGAGTTCGCGCACGTGGACCGCGACCGCCGTGTTGCGCTGGTGGACCTTGCCCTGCGATTCCTTCGTCGCCTGGCCGATCCAGCGCTCGACCGTCGCGCGAATGTCGCGCTCCAGCCGATCGAGCCGCGCCGCCGGCAATGGCGACGGGTAGCTCGGCGCATAGACGGCGGCGCGCGGCACCGACGAAGGAGCGGCGCGCACGCTCGCTTCGAGCTGCGGCACGCCGTCGCGCGGCCAAATGCGCCACAGCACGAGAACGGCCGCGACGTTGAGCAGCGCGACGAGCGTCAGTCGTGCGGCGCGGGAGGCCGTTGGTCGTCGTTGGCGAGCAGCCATGCTGAGTTGAAGGCGAGGCGCGTCGTGCGCGCGATCTTGTCGAAGTCGAGTCGGTCGATGGTGTCGCGCCAGGTGTGGTAGTCGGCGTTCTTCTCGATCGGCAGGCCTTCGAAGAAGAACAACACCGGGACGCGGAGCTGGTGGAACGAATAGTGATCGGAGCGCGCGAACAGCTCTTCGCCTTGGCGCATGACGATCGACTTGATGCCGGTGCGTTCGAGTTTGCGCGCGCGTTCGAGCAGCTTTTCGAGCGTCGGGTTCTGCACGATGCCGAGCACCGCAACCTCGTCCGTCGTGCCGCGGCCGACCATGTCGAGGTTGATCATCGCGACGAT
>CAYHRR010000326.1:0-5139 GCA_964358875.1 uncultured Planctomycetaceae bacterium
GCGCAAGCGCAAGCTGCTCGAGAAGCAAAAAGAGGGCAAGCGCCGCATGCGTCAGGTCCGCGACGACGACATCGCAAAGAAGGCCTTCCTCGCCGTGCTCGGCGGCGGCGAAGAAGACGGCGAGTAGCGCGCGGCGGCGCGTTCGGCCCTCGCGTCTTTACACGCGCGACGTTTCGCGCGCCGAGTCGACTGGCCGCGAGTTCCACGGCGACGAATCGCCGCAGCGCGCGAAGTCGGTGCGCGCTGCATTTCAGGCCTCGCCGTGTAGCCTCGTCCCAACGTTGCCGGCCGGCCACGCTTGGAAAAATGCGCGGATGGCCTTCGCGCGGCTTGACCCATGGCGCGAGACGGCGAGCATACGCACGTCCCGAAAACAACGCGGTGAGGTGGCAATGAACGGCTTTCAATTGTCGCGGAGTGCGCGCTGGGCTGCCGGTTTGGCGCTGGCCTACGTGGTCATTGCGTCGGTCTACATATTCCTCTCGTCGCGGCTCGCGGCCGGCGCGGCGCACAGCATCGAAGAGCTCGAGCGCATCGAGACGCTCAAGGGCACCATCTTCGTCGCCGTCACCGGTGCGCTCGCCTTCGTCGGCGCGTACTTCGCGATGCGGCGCTTCGAGCACGACTCGCTCGAGCTCGTGCGTCGCGAACGCGCGCTGATTTCCGCCGAAGGTCGCGTGTTCGCAGGATTGACGGCTTCTTCGGTCGCGCACGACGCCAACAACACGCTGACCGCATTGCTCGCCGAAATCGACGAACTCTCCGACAGCGATTCACCGGACGTCGAAGTGAGCGTGCAGCGTTTGAAGTTGTCCGCTCGGCGTCTCGTCGAACTCAATCGCCGACTGATGAATGCCTCGCGGCAGTGCTTCACGCGCGGCGCGACGAGCACCGATCTGCTCCAAGCCGCGCGTCAATCGGTCGCCGCGCTCCGCTCCCACGCGCACGTGCGCGGTTGCACGATCGAAGTGCGCGGCGAACTCGGGCGCATCGTCGTCGTCGATCCTGTGCTCCTCAATCAGATCGTCTCCAACCTCGTGCTCAACGCCGGCGAAGCGACCGGCGGCCGCGGACGGATCGAAGTGCGCGTCGGCGGCGACGAGGACCAGGCGACGCTCGAAGTCCACGACGACGGTCCGGGCGTTCCGCTCGCGCGCCGCGCCGATTTGTTCGACGCGCTGTTCACGACGAAGCCCGACGGCAACGGCTTGGGCTTGTTCTCGGTGAAGGCCTGCGTGAAGGACATGGGCGGCACCGTCGAGGTCGTCGATTCGCCGCTCGGCGGCGCGCTGTTTTGCGTGCACGTGCCGACGAAGCGCGCGACCACTCTCGTGTGAGTCGCGAGGCGCGCGTCAGTAGCTAAATGGAATGCGCAGGAACTCGAGCGCGGGGCGGTGAAAGCGCGAGGCGCCGGCGCCGGCCTCGGGTGTGAGCGCGAACTCGACGTCGAAGCGCAGGAACGCGGCGCCGTGGCTCGCGATCCACTGCTGCAACGTGCCGGCATTCGAAGTGAACTCGCTCATTGCGAGCGTCGGAGCACCGAACGCGTCGGCGCTCGTCGCTTGGAAGCGCAACTTCACGGACGCGGAATCGGCGAGCGCATCGAGCACACCGTCGCACGACACGCGCACGAAGGCCGGGTGGATCGACACGCGCGGCGCTGCGCCCAGCGACGCGAGCAAGCTCGGACCGTCGTGATCGAGCCAGGCCGTGAGGTGCGTCGACAGAGGATCGACGCGCTCGGCGAACACGATGTCGAAGCGCGTGCTGCGATTGGGATCGAAGCCGTCGGTGAGTTGCACGACGCAACGCGCGAGCAACGCCGGTCGCTCGAGGTAGCGACGGTTCGGCCCGACCGTCCAGAACGCGGCGTCGAACACCAACGCGTAACCGCCGTGCGCGATCAGCGGCACGACCGGCGCGTTCTGCAGCGCGGTCGGCCCGAAAATCGGCGCCGCAACCGTCGCCGCGCCGTTTTCGGTCAACACACGCCCGCTCACCGGATCGATGTCGCCGATCGAAACCACGGGCGCGCTGCTCGCGCCGCTCGCGGCATCGAAACCGCCCTGGCCGAACGCGTACCACTTCGAAATCGCGCGCGAGCGCAGTCCGACGCTCGGCTCGAGATGACGCGTGCCCCAATCGCACAGCGGCGTGGGCTGACACAGATCTGCGAGCGACTTGCCGACAGGCAGCACGACGCCGGCGATGCCGTTCGGCGCGTGAATCTGAATCACTCCGGGACCGCCGTCGCCGCCGGCGCCGTTGACATGGCCCTTGCACGCGTTCGCACCACTCGTCGGATAGCCCGGCGGACATGCGTCGAGCAGCGCGGTCGTTTCCGCGGACGTGTGGCTTTGCTCGGAGCGTGCGCCGCCGATGTTGTCCTTCCCCGCGCCGCCTTGGCCGCCGGTCGCCGTGATCGCGCGTTGCGTCGCAGGAACCTGCGCGACGAAAACGACTTGGCGCGCGCTCTCCAAGATCACGTGTCCGCCGGATCCTCCACCGCCAGCGCCGCCGACGCGATTGAGGTAGATGGAGTTGCTGCCGCCGCCACCGAATCCGCCGCGCGCGACGATGCGCCCCGTGGCGCCGATCGTGATGCGACCGAGCGCGATGATGCGCAGCGAACCTCCGCCGCCTCCACCACCTCCGCCGATCTCGTGGATCGTGCCTGACTCCGGAGGAAAACTCGTGCCTTGGCACGCATCGCCGCCGCGTCCGCCGCCAGCGCCCGCCCACGGTCGGATCAACTCGCCGAGCGTGCGCGAACCGTCGACCTCGTCGAGCGCCGCGCCGAAAAAGTCGTCGTTCGGATCGATATCGACGAACGGGCTCGTTCCGACGGCTCCTCCCAAGGGATAGGGCGTGCCCATCGCGCTGTGGGCACCTTGCGCATTCGCAAAGCCCGGTTCGGCATCGAGGCCGATCGCACTTTGATCGAAGAGCGCGCCGCTCGCGGCGAGTTGATCGGGGCCGAATCGCCCACCGCCGCCACCGCCGCCGCGTCGATCGGACTCCAGGGTCGTCGTCGCCCAACCTGCGGCCCCGCCTTCGCCGCCGCTGCCGACCAAACCGAAGGCGCCGCCGCCCGCACCGCCGTGCGTCGGCCAACTGGACATCGTCGGCCAGTCGCCGCCACCTGCTCCGCCGCCGCAGGTCACGGGCGCTGAGTTCGGCGTTCGCAGGTGCATCGTCCAAGCCTCCGCGAATCCGTCGCCAGGACCTCGGAAGACATAGGGAATGCTCGGTGACGGACCATCGAAGCCGCTGACGTCGATCATGCCGTCGATCGTCACGTCGCCCGTCGCAAGGATCACCAGCGGATTCGGACCGTTCGCGCGCAGCACCGCGTGACCGCCGATGTGCACGTCGCGCGCTTCGATCACGCCGCCGGACATCACGCGCGATTGCGTCGGCACGAAACCGGGGCCACCGATCAACGCGGTCTGGGTCGTGTCGAACAAGAGCTGCTCGCCGAACGCGACTTCGAGGTCGAAATCATCGACTCCGACGGAAGTTCCACCGAGATCGATGCGCGCCGCGAGCCGACCGGAGCTCCACTCGGCGCGTTGGCCGACTTCGCTCGCGCTCCAACCGTCGTACGCGCTCGCATCGAATTCCTCGCTGAGCTCGTCGAAGAGCGGAGCTTGCGCCGCTTGCACGTGGGCCAGCGCGAAGTCGGCGACATCGGCGGCCAAGCTCTCGCCGACGCGATCGCTAAAACCCACGCCGAGCACGAGGCGCACGTCGCCGTCGGGCGGAAGGATGCCGAGCGGTTCGACGCGCAGCGTCGCACCGAGCTCGCCGCAGTTTTCGACGAGCGTGCTCGTCGCGGCGAGACCCTTCCACACACCGCTCGCGCCGCGGAACTCGCAGCGCACGCGCGCCAGGTTCTGCTCCGACCGATCGATGCTCTGGTCGAACGCGAGCACGAAGACGACTTGCGAAGCGCGCACGCTGTCGAGGTTCAAGGGCAGCTCTTGCAACGGATCGAGCGAGATCTGCGCGTTGCTGCGCTCGAAGTACGCGCGTCGATCGGCGTCGCGGCCGAGCTCCACATAGCTCGTCTGCGTGTCGAGCGATTGGCGCGCGCGCACGAGCACGCGCGGAGCGCCGGGCTTGCGGTCGAAGTATGCGTGCTCGAGGTCGGCCGGCGTCGCGAAGTCGAAATGGACGGTGTGCGCCAGTTCGCGACCGTCGCTCGAGCGCAGGAGCGTCGACGCATTCGTGTCCAACCCGGGCACGTCGAGCGCATAGAACTCGCCGCGGCGCAGACCTCCGTCCGACAGATGATCCGAGCGAGGACACAGCGGCTGGAACACGAGTTTGCGCGAACTGTCGAGCGCGGGGCGCCATTCGCCGACGACGTGCACGCCTGAAGAATCGCGCAGCGCGATCGTCGCGGTCGACACGCTGGCGAAGTCGACGCTGTGCGAAAACGTGAACGTGATGCGCCGGTCGAGCTCTTGCACGCCGTTCGGCGCGAGGTCGACGTGCGTCACGAGGAATTGCGACTCGGCCCCGGACGCCGCCGTACCGCCGCCCTCCGAGCACGAGCCGGCGACCAGCGCTGCAAACGACGCTGCGACGATTCGACGAAGAGGTGAGAGCATGCGAGTCGCTGGAGGGAAGGGTTGCGCGCCGAGTCGCGGGCGCCGCCTTGCAAGCTGGATTCAATGCCGTCTCGGCGCTTTGCAATTCGACGACCACGCGCGCGAGCGCGCGCGAAGCGTCGCGAAGGCCCTCGGCGGCGGCGCGAGAACACCGAGGTGTGCGAAAGCGAAAGGCGCACTGTGCGCGGAACGCACACGCGCGGACATCGGCTCGCGGCGGGTGCTTCGCGCGCGTTGTCGACACCGGTTCGTTGCAACCACCGACAGCCGCTGAAGCGCCGCGCAGCTCGCCGGCGAGCGTTTTTGCGCACACGATGCCCGTAGGTCCGAACGACGCGCGTGAGTCCCCTCTTGAAGCACGGAGCTCGCTGAACGACGCTGCGCGGCTTCGAGGAGGCACCGTGAGCAGCAAAACCGCCCGTCAGCAGTCGTTCGACAACCACCGTTCCTGGCCGCCGATCATCTTCGTGATCGCCGGCTTCGTGTTGCTCGCCGACACGCTGCGCCATTCGTGGCTTGCGAT
>CAYHRR010000327.1:0-5092 GCA_964358875.1 uncultured Planctomycetaceae bacterium
GGATCGCCGCTCCACGCTCTGTCGTAGTAGGGGCTTTTTCAACGGGCTGCTAGCGCCCGTAGTGTCCGAAAGCTCGGCTGCGGATGCTCGCGCGCCACGGCGAGGACAACCTGCACAGCAGAGCACGCGGCTCTAGCTCGGTGGACGGGATCTTCGCGACGTCGCTGCGCTTCTACATGCGCTGCAACGCGCGCATCACGGCCGGTAGGTCAGCTCCAAGGCCTGCGACAAGAACGTCGTCTTGCAGGCTGTCGGATCGCGGAACCGACCTTGCAAGTTGGCCTTCGCGCCCGCGAGCCACGGGTTGCAGAGCGCCGTAGGGTGCGCGATTTGGAACGCACACCAATTGACGCTGAGCGCGCCGTTGCATTGCCCGCTGACTTCGTCGGAGCTTTGGACTGCTGTGCGCTCCGTCGGTTTGCGCACGCAGAAGTAGCTGTTGCCGCCGGTCCACCACGACAATTTGAGCGCACCGTCGCTGCCGTAGAGAACCAGGGCTTCAGAAAGCTATGTGGATGCCGAAGACGCAGCGAGACAAACGACAGCGCGCTTCGACGTGGAAGTCGATCACGCTGAAGGACTGTTCGCGTCTACGGAGACCCGCGCACGCAATGTCGCGGTGATCGCACAACACGCCCAGCCCGCACAATCGTGGCTTCAATCGCGGTTGTTACCGCTGGCCTGAGCCGAGACACCAGTGGCACTGCACCATCTCGCCGGACGTGTGTGTGGTTCCCCATTGCCAGGATCCGGCCCCCGTCGTGTTCCAGCGGTAACCCTGGGTTGCCCCGCCCGGAACGTAGAGCTGCCCCGCGCCGCTGCATTTGATGCACAACGTGCTCGTCTCGGCGGGCATGAACTGAAAGGCCCGCGTCGACACTTCCGCCTGTTCGGCTTGCTGCCGCGCGGCTTCCTCTTCCTGCCAGTTCGGGTGCGTGCGGCGGTATTCGGCCAGTTCCTCGGCTTGCCGGCGTTCGCTCGCCTGCTGCTCGAGTTCGCGTTGCAGGCGCTCCTGCCTCCTGCGTTCCCAGGACTCGTCCTGCGTCTGCGCCCGGTCGAGCCGCTCCTGATCGACGAAGGCAGTGAACAGCAAGCTGTTGTCGATCGACAACTGGATGCCGGTCTTGCGATCCCACAGCGCGAAGCTGCTCTTCGGCCACCATGCGAACTCGTCCATCCACCACAGCGCCTGACCGCCCGTCTTGTTCCACTCGCCGTAGTCAACGTAGGTCGAACCGCCGTTCTCGCTGATCACACACCAACTGCCGCTGTCGAGCAGGTCGAGCCGATCGCCGAGGTGGAAGAAACCGCCATCGCGCGGCACGCCCATGTTGAACCAGCCGATGAACGCGCCGCGTCCCGGATAGGTGAAGCACGCGTAGCGCGTCGGCACCAGGAACCCATCCGTGGTGATCGCAGCACCCTCGAACTGAGAGCCATCGGCGAGCTTTGCTCGCAGCCATTTTTCGTCGCCGGTGATCGTGTATGAACCGAGCACTTCGACAACCGCCCAGGCGCGCTCGCGCGGCAGGCCAAAGCAACAGGTGCCCGAATACGGCGGTCGCGAGGGCGACAGATAGACGCCGTTCCCGGCGAACGTGCTGCTGCCGACGAACAAGTCGCCATTGCCGAACAACACGAAGCGGCCGTTCACGGCGTCCTTGCCGGAGAGGGCCAGCCCGTAGTCGAAGCATCGCTCGCGCTGCCGCCAGAGTCTTGGCGCGTCGACATCGGTGGCCTGCACCGAGGCCCCGTAGCCGGGCACGTACACGCCCCGCGCGAACTCCGCCGTCAGCGTTCCATCCGACGCGCGTTGGATGCGCACCAGGTCGCCTGCACTCCAGATCGTGCTGCCGTTCGGACCTTCCGCGTGCGTGACGCCTTGCAGTCCATCGAGGGTCGTGAGCAGCGCGAGCTCCGGCGGCGACGTCGGTTGGTCGCCGCGCGCTTGTGCCGCCGTCGCGACCTGCTCGGCCGCTTGCGACCGGAGTTGCATCAACGTTTCGACCTGTCCTGGCGCCAGCAGCAACTTGGCGTCGAGGTCCGCGAGTAGCTCGGTGGCGCGGTCGCCTTCACCGAGCGCCGCCTGCGCCTGCGCCATGCGCAGAGCCACGACCGCACGCGGGCCTCGGTCGCTCGTGCCGGCGACGCACGCGTTGGCACTCCGGTACGAAAAGAGCGCGGATTGGGCATCGCCGGCGCGCAGGGCCAAGTCACCGAGCACGCAGTGGAAGGCCATCAACGCCTGCGGCTCGTTCGTCGTCGCCGACGCAGCTGACAACGCTTCGATTCCCTTCTCTCGGTTGCCCTTCACGGCTTCGAGCATCGCCATCGCCGCGGGCAGCTGGCAGAGGTAGTCGGGCCACTTGCCGTCCGCTTCACGCTTGCCGTCCAGCCAGCCTTCGGATTGGGCGCGTATCCACATCGCGTCGAACACGTCCATCAGCATCCACAACGCGTCGGGCTCGCCGCGTCGGAACGTGAACAGCAGCTCTTCCGCGGCTTCCACGTGGCGGCCGGCCAGGTGGTAGGCGCGCGCCAACACCCAGGTGCTGTCACGTTGGCGCTGCTCATTGACCGCCATCGCGTCGCGCCTGCGTTGATCGTTCTTGGCAAAGCTGTCGCGCGGGTTGGCCAGATAGTCGCGGTTCCAGAGACGCTCCCGCTCGGCGCCATCAAGGGCATCCGCAGCCTCGGCCGCCCGAACAGCGGCGACAGCATCACCGGCAGCGAGGGCGCGCAGTGCATCGGCCTGAAAGTCGACCGACGTGCGCGGCGCCGTCGCGCAAGACGTCAGCAACAAAGCGAGCAACACCACGGAATTGGCGAACACGACAGCGCAGCGAAATCGACACATGGGTAGCTCGGAATCGGCAGTTGACCTGGTTGGCGTTACGCGAGCGCAGCCAACCTAAGAAACTTGGCCGCGAGCCTGCAGGTGCTCCTCGCTCCTTTGTGCGGCGAATTTGGCGAGCATTGAGCGGCGGCGACCGGCCGCGGCGCAAGTCGACAGCGCCCGGCGCGAGTGGATGGACGAACCGCGCGCCTTCCGAACGGGCATGGCGACGTGGGAGCAGCGCTAGGTGTACGAGTAATTCGGCTGGGCAGCCTCACGCTCGACGGCGAGCACGAACTTGCTCCGCAGGCAACTGCCTGTGCCTCGAGGGACAGGAATCCGGCGACGTCGCTGTGCTTCTACATGCGACGCGACTCGCGCGTCACGGCTGGTAGGTCAGCTCCAAGGCCTGCGACAAGAACGTCGTCTTGCAGGCCGTCGGATCGCGGAACCAGCCTTGGACGTTGGCCTTCGCGCCCGCGAGCCACGGGTTGCCGAGCGCCGTGGGGTGCGCGATTTGGAACGCATTCCAATTGACGCTGAGCACGCCGTTGCATTGCCCGCTCACTCCGCCCGAACTCTGCACGGGTGTGCGTTCTGTCGGTTGTCGCACGCAGAAATAGCTGTTGCCGCCGGTGCACCACGGCAGGTTGAGCGCGCCGTTGCTGCCGTAGAAAATCAGGCCCGACTGCAGGCCTTCGACGTTGCCCACCGTGATCACACAGAAGTTGGAATGCGACACGTTGGGGTTCGCGGTGCCCACGATAATCGGCACGCAACCGTTCGAAGTGCCGCCTGCGTTCGGCGTGCAATAACTCGTCGGCAGCGTTCCGCCGCAGGTCGCGATGGTCAGATCCCAGCGCACGAACAGGCCCGTGTCCGAGCCGTGGTCGTCAGCGACCGACAAGGTCCAATTGCCGTTGGGATTCTGGCCGAGGAAGTTGTCGAACGAGCCTTCGGGCGCGAGCAGCGGCGCGGCGACGAGATTCGTGTAGGCGTAATCGCTGGGCGCGTTCGACGAGTCGGGGTTCCAGACCGTGCCGTTGAACACGTCGTCGAGATTGCCGGCGCAATCGGTGGCGACCGCGACGATCGTGCCTGCAGGCGAGGTCAACAGGATGTCGACGTCGT
This sequence comes from uncultured Planctomycetaceae bacterium, assembly GCA_964358875.1. Taxonomy (GTDB): domain Bacteria; phylum Planctomycetota; class UBA1135; order UBA1135; genus CAYHRR01. The sequence continues at coordinate 3,968 of CAYHRR010000327.1, forward strand.
CGGCCCAGCTGTGGAGGATCTCCGTGTACAGCGTGACTTGCGCGATGCTCGCACCCAAGCCGCTGACGGCGATCACGTCGGTGACCGTCGCGAGATCGAGCACGACCGCGTTGGGCGAACTCGTGAACGTCGTTGTTGTCGTCGACGGCAAAGCGGGCACGGTGGCGAGATCGAGCGACCATGCAGTGAGCGAGCCGTTGACGCCGACCGTGTCGTCGCCGATCGCCAAGGTCCAAACCCCGTTCGGGTTCTCGCCGCGCAAGCTCGACAAGCGCCCCTCGGGCGACAGCGGCGTCGCCGTGACGTTCGCCGTGTAGGCGTGATCGGTCACCGGATCGTTGACGTTGTCGTCGAACAACGTGCCGTTGAACACGTTCGCCGTGAAAGCGTTGTCGGTGGTGATCGTGACGGACGCGCCGCTCGGCGCCGTCAACGTGACGTCGAGGTCGGCGTTGAAAGCGTGCGTGATCGTCGTGTGCAAATCGACATCCCACAGCACGCCGCTCAGCCCCGACGCCGTCGCCGTGAAATAGGTCGGCGCCGGCGCTCCCGAGTCGGGAATCGCGCCCGTCGTCCCTGCGAAGCCCGTCGCAGCAGGCGCACCTGGATTGCTCGTCGTCGTCAGAGCGAGATCCCAACGCACGAGCGAGCCGAGGTTCGTCGCCGCGTCGTCGGTCACCGACAGCGTCCACGTGCCGTTCGGGTTCTGGCCGAGGAAGTTGTCGAACGAGCCTTCGGGCGAAACGAGCGGCACGACGACGAGGTTGGCGTAGAGCTGGTCCGAAACCGGCGTCGGCGCGTCGACGTCGAAGGTCGTGCCGTTGAAGACGTTGTCGAAACTGCCGCCGTTGTCGGTGACGACCGTGACCGTCGTGCCCGCAGGCGACGTCAAACGGAGCTCGAGATCGTCGGGGAAGGTGTGCGGAATCTCGACGTACAGCGCGAGCTCGTCGAGGTAGCTGCCGGCGCCGACGACCGGCATCAGGTCGAGCGTGGTCGCGTTGTCGGCGAGCGCGACGCCGGGCGTGCGCGAAAACGTCGCCGTCGATTCCATGGGAGCGCTCGCCAGAGCCGAAATGTCGAGCGACCAGCTCGCCATGTTGCCCGTGTTCGTGGCTGCATCGT
>CAYHRR010000328.1:0-5061 GCA_964358875.1 uncultured Planctomycetaceae bacterium
CGACATCGAAACGCCGCCGGGCGCGGGCCAAGTCGAGCTCGAAATCGCGCGCGTCGAGGGCGGAGCGATCGTGATGCTCGCCCGCGATCGCGTGGATGCGTTGCTCGAAGGCGTCGATGCGCGCCAAGCGAGTCTCGCCTTGGCGGCGCGGATCACGCTCGCGCTCGCGGCGTGGCTCGCGCTCGCGCTCGGACTGGGCGCGTGGTTGAGCGCGGGTATCGCGACGTGGGCTGCGCTGGCGCTCACGCTGCCCGCACTGCTCGTCGACGACAACGCGGCCATGGCGTGGCTGCCCTGGCACGGACTCGGCGAAGCGCTCGAACTGTGCGAACGCGGCGTGGTTCCCGAAGCACTCGGTCTCGCGCCGCTCGTCGGCAGCGCAAGCCTCGTCGCGCTCGGGCTAGCACTCGGCGTGGCCGGCACGCGCACGTGGAGGAAAACTCCGTGATGCGTCGCGTGTTGCGCGGTCTCGCTTGGACCTTCGTCGTCGTGTGCACGCTCGCCCCGTTCGTCGTGCCGCGCCGCGCGCCACGCGGCACGCCGAACTCGCTCGTCGCGCGCTTGCTCGGTCCGTTCGCGGATCTGCTGGCGAGCGCGCAACTCGTGCGTGTCGACCTCGCGATCCGCGACGGGCGCGTCGATCTCGCCTTGGCACGCGCGGAGGCCGCCTTCGAGTTGGCTCCGGGTGCGACGGAGAATTGGATCTTCGTGTCGAGCTACCTGTTGACCGAACGCGCGTCGCCGGCGCGCGAGGCGAATGCGGAGCAACGGCGCATTTGGGTGCGCGCGGCCTTGGTGATCGCCGAGCGCGGCGAGCGGTGTGCCTTCGATCCCGGCGAACTCGCGCTGTGGCAAGGCTTGGTGCTCATCCACACCGCCGACGTCGATCCGCAACTTCCCTGGAGCGACGGCGTGCGCGGAATGTGGAACGACGCGGCGCTGTGTTTCGAGCGCGCGGCGGGATACGGATCCCGCGAAGCGCTCTGGCTTGCGGAGCAGGCGCGCGCCCAAGCCGCCGCCATCGAAGGCGATTGATCGCTCGGCGCATGGCGGAGTGAGCGCCGTCACGCTCGACGCAACCGCGCGGCTCCGAGCGCGGTGAACGCGAGGCGCTCGGTGCGCTCGGTGCGCGCGGCGTGCTCGGTGCGCGAGGTGCGCGCGGTGCGCGTCGTGCGCGACATTTGAGCGGTGCGCGTCATGTGCGAGGCACTCGGTGTGCGCGGCGGGCTCGGTGCGCGCAGAAAAATCGAATCGCTGTCCAGCAACCCGGCGACCGCGTCATTTCGAGCCGTGTGCGCGCGGCTCATGTCCGTCGAGCGGCCGTCCTGAAACGCCTCGTGGCGCCGACACGCACGCGAACCCACCCACTGCTTGGAGTTCCTGTCATGAAGTTCATGCGCATCCTCGTGCCTGCCGTGGCGCTGAGCGCCGTCGACATCGCCGCCGCACAGATCTCGTTTTCGATCGACTACAAGGGTCCGACGATCGGAATGCCGTCCTGCGGCGCGCTGTTCCCGCCGATCACCGAGGCCGACATCCTCACCGTGTGCGTGCCGGGCGGCATGCCGGCGAACGGGCCGCTGCCTCCCCCGACGATCGTGACCACCGGTGCGCCGGGGCCGGGCGGCCTCGGTCTGCCGGCTTACCCCGGATGCGTCGGTCACCCTCCGGGCGTGGCCTGCGGCATCGAGGTCGACGCCTTGAGCTACTCCACCGACGGCCCGCTGATCCCCAACATGCCTGCGGGCAGTTGGAAGTTCTCCGTCGATCAATACGCGACGGGTCTCCCCGTTCCCGCAGCACCCAACGTGTTCAGCGAATCGCCGGCGCCGATCGCCGAAGCCGCCTGCGACGTGTTCGTCGACCTCGGCTTGCCGCCGGGCGTCATTCCGTGCGGCATGTTCGGCCCCTTCGGCAACACCGCGATTGTCGACGGCAACGGCCTCGCCGGTCCGAGCTTCTTCGGCTACCCGGGCACCGGCCTGATCGAACCCAACTCGCGCGCCTTCGGGCCTGCGTGCGCGTTGCCGGACGCCGGCGACAACCTCGACGCGCTCGACTTCGGGCCGCGCGGTCCGATCGTCTACTACTCGCTCGACGCCTTCGGGCCCGACGTGTGCGGCTTCCCGCGCGGCGGCAGCGGTCCGCTCAACGGCTTCCTGCCGGGAGCAGTGATCGCCAAGGTGCTCGCCGCTCCGGCCGCCGCCGTGTACGCGGCGCCTGGTGTGCTCGGACTCGACGTGTTCGGGCCGGGCACCGACGACCTCGATGCCATCGCATTGTTCGAGAACGGCGTCGGCGGCTACCAAGTCTCGCCGGGGCCGTACGTGTGGGCGCCGATGGCTCCCTTCGACATGTTGTGCTTCTCGGTGACGGCGACCTCGGCCTGCATCGGCGCGCCCGACAGCCGTTGCGGCATTCCGATTTCGCCCGGCGACATCCTGATCCCGCCGATCCCCGGCGGCCTGTCGCCTTTCCCGGCGATCTTGATCTACGCCGAAAACATCGGCCTCTCGGCGCTGCGCACGGGCGGACCGACGAACGACAACCTCGACGCGCTCGACGTCGGTCGCACGCCGATCTTCGATTGCAACGGCAACGGCGTCGAAGATGCGCTCGAGATCCGGCTCGGCGGCGCGGCCGATTGCAACAACAACGGTCGCATCGACGGCTGCGAGTTGACGGCGGTGAACTACTGCACGGCGGCGACGACGACCAACGGTTGCAACGCGACCATGTCGGCGGCGGGCTTGCCGACGGCGTCCTTGACCTGCCCGTTCAGCCTCGTGGCGAGCAGCGTCGAAGGCGGCCAGAGCGGGATCATCTTCTACGGCGTCACCGGACCGAACGCCTCGCCGTGGGGCACGGGCTTCTTGTGCGTGAAGGCGCCGCTCGAGCGCACCGGCGTGCAAGCCGCGGGTGGAACCGCGGGCCTGTGCGACGGGTCCTTGGTGCTCGACTTCAACCTGTGGATGGCGACCCATCCGCTGGCGATCGGTCAGCCGATCTTTGCCGGCGAGGCCTTCTGGTCGCAGGCCTGGTTCCGCGATCCGCCCTCGCCGAAGACGACGAACATGAGCGACGGGCTGAGCTTCACGCTCGTGCCTTGAATCCCCGAGGCTCGGTGTGAGTTGCGCTGCGGGAGGCGGTCGACGAGGCCGCCTCCCGCACTTCGTCAACCTGTTGTTCCCGGAGGCGCGGAGCGGCGAGCCCACACTTCTCGACGACAGCAACGACGGTTCGTGGCGGAGTTGCTGGCGGAGCCCGGCTCGCGCTGCGCTAGGATCCGCGCGCCTATGGCGATCGAAGGGTTGAAGGAGCTCGTCACCCAGTACATCGAGCGCTTCCCCTATCCGGCGCCCTTTGTCGTGCTGCTCTTGTGCGGCATCGGCCTGCCCCTGCCGGAAGAGGTCACGCTGCTCGCCTGCGGCTGGCTCGTGCACATGGGCTACGCCGACTTCACGGCGCTCTCGGTCGTGTGCGGCATCGCGATCCTGATCGGCGACTCGATCCCCTATTGGCTCGGCCGCGTGTACGGCATGCGCGCGCTGCAGATCCGCTGGGTGCGGCGCGTGCTGCACCCTGAACGCTTCGCCAAGCTCGAGACGCGCTTTCGCGAGCACGGCAACTGGTGGACCTTCGCCTGCCGCTTCTTCGCGGGCGTGCGCATCCCGGGCTACTTCGTCGCCGGCACGATGCGCATGGGCTACGCCAAGTTCCTGTTCCTCGACGCGCTCGGTGTGTTGATCTCCGTGCCGGCCTCGATTTGGCTCGGGAGATTCCTGGCGGAGCGCGCCTCGGACGACGAGACCATCAAGCGCGAGTTCCATTACGTGCTGCTCGCGATCGGCGTGATCGTGGTCGTCTTCACGATCGTGCGCATCCGCTTCAAGCGCGCCGTCGAGAAGCTGCCGCCGCGCAACGAAAACGAGCCGGGCGCGCGCCCCTGAGGGCCGCCCCAGGGCTGTTTCGGGGCGTTTTCGGCCTGAATTCGGGGTCCTAGCCCACTCGGCGGTCCGCCGAGCTTGGCGCTTGGCGACCGGAGGCGGCGCGAATATCATCTCGCCCCCCAAACCGGCCCAGAACCCCCGGAAGAGCCCCCGATCATGTTGCAAGCCTTGTTCGCCGCGGTCACTGCGCCGCTCACCACGCTGGCCGCCGCTCAAGCAGCCGTCCAAGCCGCTGTTCAGCCCGAGAGCGAGTTCGACCTCAAGCTCCCCGACTTGAGCCAGGTCTCGATGCTCGGCACCAACGGCCACACGCTGCTGCTCGGCGGCATCGTCGTGTGCGTGTTCGGCCTGTTGTTCGGCCTGGTCAGCTACAGCCAGCTCAAGAACCTGCCCGTGCACACGGCCATGCGCGAAGTCTCGGAGCTGATCTACGAGACCTGCAAGACCTACCTGTTCACGCAGCTGAAGTTCATCGGCGTGCTGTGGCTCTTCATCGGCGCGGTGATCGTCGCCTACTTCGGCTTCGTCCATCACAAGCCGGCTTTCGAGCTGGCGATGATCCTGGGCTTCAGCTTGGTCGGCATCGCCGGCTCGGTCTCCGTCGCGGCCTTCGGCATCCGCATCAACACCTTCGCCAACTCGCGCACGGCCTTCGCGGCGCTGCGCGGCAAGCCCTACCCCGTCTACCAGATCCCGCTCAAGGCGGGCATGTCGATCGGGATGCTGCTGATCTCGATCGAGCTCTTGTTGATGCTGGTCGTGCTGCTGTTCGTGCCCAGCGAGTACGCCTACAAGTGCTTCCTCGGCTTCGCGATCGGCGAGTCGCTCGGCGCGAGCGCGTTGCGCATCGCGGGCGGCATCTTCACCAAGATCGCCGACATCGGGTCGGACCTGATGAAGATCGTCTTCAAGATCAAGGAGGACGACGCCCGCAACCCCGGCGTGATCGCCGACTGCACCGGCGACAACGCGGGCGACTCGGTCGGCCCGAGCGCCGACGGCTTCGAGACCTACGGCGTGACCGGCGTGGCGCTGATCACCTTCATCCTGATGGGTGTGCACGACCCGGTGGTGCAGGTGCAGCTGCTGGTCTGGATCTTCGTGATGCGCA
>CAYHRR010000329.1:0-5049 GCA_964358875.1 uncultured Planctomycetaceae bacterium
TTCCCGGCGGAACGAAAGCGTTCCAGTTCACGCCGTCGTCGGTCGAGTGCAGGATCAGTCCCGGATTGCCGACGGCCCAGAAGTGCGAACTGCTCGCTCCGATCGAGACGACTTCGCGCAGCTCCCAGGGCGTCTTCTCGTCGAGGCCTGAGATCGAGTCGGGGACTTCCCAGCCAGCAAACCCACCGTTTTGGGTGTAGAGAATCTTCGGCATGCTCGTCACGTTGTCGACTTGGCCCACGGCGACGCCTACTGACGTGCCGAATCTGAACGTGATCGCGTTCAAGTAGCCGACGCCGAGATCGGGCTCAGGTGCAACCGGATTCCAGGTCGCGCCACCGTTGGCGGTCCAAGCGATGCGCGAAGCTTGCCCGACGACCCATCCATTCAGTGAGTTCGAGAAATACACATCACTCAGGCGCCACGGCCCACCGACCGGATCGATCGGTGTCCAGTGTGGTGCCGTGCCGCCGCTGGTGCCATCGGTTGCCTCGAGGATGTAGCCACCCATGCCGGTGATGTAGGCCCGCGTACTCGTCGTCGAGTTCGTCGCGGTGACCGCACCGAACAGCGGATAGACCACCGAGTCCGTCGCCACGGGTGACCAGTTGCTGTACCTCGAACGGTCCTGCCAGACCGCGCCGGTACCGCCGCCGGACGGGGCGACACGCACGACGCATTGTCCTGCGTAGCCGCAGGCGATGGCATCGTTGGAGCCGTGGAAGATCGAGGTGCCGTAGAGCGACCAGAACTTTCTCAGGTGCCAGGTCTCATCATCGTGCGGCGGGGTATTGTCCATGTAGTCGGCGTTCGTGCTGCATTCACAGCCGTTTGGGATGGTGATGCACGGCTGGCACTCGTGTTTTTCGCGAACCCACGTTTGGCCGTTGTCAGACGACGCGAGCGCGATGCCGCAACTGTTGTCGGTGCCGCCGACGCAGACCGCGAGGGCGTTGGTCGGATGACGACTGATCTTGATGTCCCACAGCTCCAACGCTTGGCCTTCGTAACCAGAGAGGCAAAACGCGGCCATGCACGGCGGAACGCCGAGGCCGCCTTGGCTGCAGAAGTCGAGCGGGACGTACTCGAACAACGTCGCTGACGTTGCGCGTAGGATCAGCCCCGGCTCGGCGCTGACGAGGCCGAGCAAGTTGGGAACGGTGGGAGCCTGCGCGTTGGTGACGACGTCGATCGAATACAACTCGACATCGTCTTCCATGTCGAGGCCGGTGGGCAATGTGATCGTCGCTTGCGTCCAGCTGAGTCCGGCATCGGCCGTGTACCAAATGCCGTGAAAGCTGAGGATCCAGCCTTCGCTCTCGCTGAGGAACACGACGTCCCACAGGTCGTCGGCTTGGCCTTGCTGGAACGGGTTCTCCTGCACCCAGATCACGGCCCAGTTGGTTCCGCCGTTCGTTGTCTTGAGCACTTGTCCGGCAGCAGTGACTGCCCAGCCGTGCGCGCTATCGGTAAAGCAAATGCGCCGGATTGTGTCCTTCACCTCGTTGGGCGTGGTCTGAAACGTCCACGCGCCGTTCGCGGCGCGATGGCGGATGCGTCCGCCGTCCTCGCCGGTCCAGACTTCAAGTCCGTCCAGCGAGAAACCGTCGTGAGCCAAACCGCCCCACTTGAGATCGAATGCCTGCGCACGCGCCGCACCGACGGCGATCAAGAGCAGCGCAGTTGCGAACTGCGCTACACGCACAGCGCGCCCGATGCCTGCTGCAATGCAGCCATGTAGCCATGTAGCCATGTAGCCATCGAAGTTTTCCTCCCTCAGGAAATTGCGAACCAAAGTGCGAAACCGAGGCGGAGCCGACAGGCGCTCCGTCGTTGCTTCACACGCTGTCGTCGATGGTTCGCGATCGACGCACAACGTGGGAAGCGATGCGAGCTACGGCGTGAACGCGACGCTCACGCCGTTGGAAAGATTGGTCGTTGTGCCGCACGGCCCGACGGGATCGCGGTACCAGCACTGGAAGTTCCAGGTTTGGCCCGCGCTGATTTGGTGAACCGGAGCAAAGGCCTGCGACAACGCGACAAGCCCTGGGCCTTGCAGGAAATAGCCCGTTGCGTCGGCCTGCTGCAACGGAAAGCGCCGCAGCCCAAGTCCGCCCGACGAAACGACGCGCAGTCCGTCGCCATATGTCGAAGTCAGCGCCGCCGCACCCATGAACACGATCGCGTTTTGACTCGGCGGCAAATGCGTCGCCTGCAACACGAGTTCATCGAACGCGCAACTCGACGATCCACCGGCCGCGAGCAACGCACCTTGTCCGGTCGAATTCAAACAACCGCCGTGCGTGTCCGTGTTCGCACAGGGCGCGGCCGACGTGCACGACCCGTACTGCGCTGCGTCCGGCGCGAGTTCAAACGCGTACCCTGCACCCGATTCGCACACCGGGTTCGTGGGACACACAACGTCGGCGCCAAAAGTTGCAGAAATCGCGAAGGTGCTTGTGACTCCCAACCCCATGCCGAACAAGTCACTCCCCACGCCATCGAGCGGAAGGATCTTGCCGACCGGAACCCACGCGTTGCCGACGAATTGAAACGCGGTCGCTGATCCGGAACTGGGGCCAAGGTCGTCATCTGCGATCGCGCTGATCAACAGAATGTCACCGTCCATAGCGACCGCGGTACCGGCTCCGTCCTGGCCCTGTGCATCAGGTGCCTGCACCTCGTGCGCCTGCGTCCATCCAAGGCCGAGATTCTCAAACACATACGCTGCACCGGCGTTCGAAATGCCGTGGTCATGACTGTTCGCACCGACGACAAGGCGGTTACCACGCACGACGACGGAGGCACCGAATCGATCGTTCGCGAGCGAGTCGTTGGCCGTCAACTGCGCAAGCTGCGACCACACCCCTCCGAAATTTTGAAAGACATAGGCCGCGCCGGCGTTCGTCCCGGCGGCGTCGACACCACCCGCACCGACCAGGGCAATATCGCCGTCGATCGAAACCGCGCCACCGAACGAATCGCCACCAGTCGCGCCGATCGCTGTCAGCTTGGCCGTCTGCGTCCACGTCCCGGCATTGTTGTCGAAGACGTAGGCCGATCCCGCACTGAGGCCCGCGTGGTTGTCATCGCGCGCGCCGACGACGACGCGATTGGTGGTAGCCGCAACCGACCAACCGAAGTGCTCCTGCTGGCCTAGGTCGGATGCCCAGATCTTCGCCGTCTCGATCCACGTCGTCCCGACACGCTCGAAGATGTACGCCGAGCCGGAGTCGTACACGCCGAGCGTGTAGTCGCTCATGGCTCCGATCACGACGATGTCGCCACTTATGGAAACCGACCAACCGAAAGCATCGAACAACCCGCCGTCACTCGCTGTCAGTTTTTGCGTCTCGATCCACTGAGTGCCCGAGCGCAGGAACATGTACGCCGCGCCCGCCTGCGAGCCGAGATCGTCGTCTTCACTCGCCCCTACGACCGCCCAATCGCCGGAGACCGACACCGCGTGGCCGAACCGATCACCCTGCTGCGCATCCGACGCCACCAGCTTCTGGCGCTGCACCTGCGCTGCGCTCAACGACGCGCACACCACCACGACTCCCAACCAAAGCCCGAGGACTGCGAGTCTCATGCTTCACCTCTCCAAACTGCCTGGCCCGACGCTACGCCCAACGGCGTAGCTTGCCTAGCCGTGGCAGTGCAGATTCGCGAGCAAACGCTGCGAGCAGGCGGATTCAGGAAGTGACGGAGCTCGCCGCTCACGCCGCTCATGCCGCGAACCGGCGGAAACGCACGGTTGACTAAGCGCGCGTTGCGAACCCGCTCTCCTGCCGATTCCACAACCCGCAGGCGTAACGGCCGTCGCTAACCGCGCGCAGCGCGTTTCACGCCGTCGCCAACTGCTCTTGAAAGCGGCGCGCGACCGCAGCGGTGAATTCGTCGCACTTCAAGGTGCCGCCGATATCGCCGGTCTTTTCGCCGTGCGCAATCGAGTCGAGCAGGGCGCGGCGCAGCATGCGGCTGCCGTCGAGTTCGCCGATGTGGCGCAGCAAAGATGCGAGTGCGAGCAACGCCGCGCTCGGATTGCACAGGTTCTTGCCGGCGATGTCCGGCGCGGTGCCGCCGGCGGGATCGAACATCGCCAGGGTGATCAGGCCCGAATCCTGGAAGGCGTAACTCGCGCTGTCGCCGAGCCCGACCGAACCGATCAATCCACACAACATGTCCGACAAGAAATCGCCGTACTCGTTGGGGCACACGATCACCGCATAACGCTCGGGCCGCATGATGATGTTGGCGAGCATCGAGTCGAACAACTCGCGTCGATAGTGGATGCCCGGATAGTCCTGGCTGACCCCGCCGCACACTTCCTCGAACAGGCCGTCGGTCTGTTTTTGGATCGTGTACTTCGAACTCGACACGACGCCCGACTTGCGCAGCATCGCCAGCTTGAAGGCGAAGCGCGCGGCGTGGCGCGAGGGCAGGCGCTCGATCACGCGCAAGGACACGGCCGTGTCCGGCCCGATGCGCCGACCCGCGTCTTCGTAGGTCCCGCCGGTGCCGATGCGCACGACGTCGATGTCGATCGACTTGGTGAAGTTCGTGGCGATGCCCGGGATCGTCGTCACCGGCCGGTGGATCACCGAGAACTGGCAGCGGTCGCGCAGGATCTTGTTGGGGCTCGCGTCCTCGCTCGAAGTCGTCGTCGGGTACTTGAGGCTGACGCGGTGCTGGCGCATCGCCGTTTCCGCGTCGTCGAAGGCCGTCGTTCCGTTGCGGGAGCGCGCCTCGAGCGACAGGTCGACTTGGACGAACTCGAGGCGGCAGGGCAGCACCGCGGCGATGCCGTGGACGCTTTGCGAGAGCTCGGCCGAGATGCCGTCTCCGAGCAATTCGACGACTTTGTAGGTCTTCATGGTGGGCGTTGCGCGGCCGTGCGCCGGGGATGCGGCGGGCTTCGGCCGAGTTGGAAGGCGAAACAGGATACGGACGACCCGCGCGGCGACAAGCTCGCGCAACGGCGCGAATTCGCGGGGCAGTTTTTTCGCGCGCGGTCGTCACAGCGAACGGCTGAGGTAAGGCAGGTAT
>CAYHRR010000330.1:0-5032 GCA_964358875.1 uncultured Planctomycetaceae bacterium
CCGAGCATTTCTTTCGAAGTGCTCGAGGCTGCGTGCGGGCTCGCCTTGTCAGGCGTCGAGTGGCTGTGTCGCACGCCGAGGCGGAAGCTCTGCGCGCGCTGCATCGCGAACGCCACCGTTTCGGCCGCGTCTCGGCGCTGCATCCTGTCGAGCCGCGCACGGTGCTGCGACCGAAGTGTCCGTGTCGAGCAACGGCGACTCGAGCATCGAACTCGCGCCGTCACGGCGAGTGGAGCGCAAGATGCTCGCTGAAGGCTCGATCGAGGCCCGTGTACGTTCGAAACAGCGCGCAAGTGCGCGCGCACTGCAGGCTTGGACTGTGCGCGCGCCGTTCGAGTAGAGTCCCGGTCCCATGGCCGCTGCCGTCGTTGAAATCACGCACGTCAAGGAGTTCTCGGCAGCCCATCGGCTGACGAGCGCGCACTTGTCCGAGCGCGAGAACCGCGAGTTGTACGGGCCGTGCTATCGCGACCACGGACACAACTACGTCGTCGAAGTCACCGTGCGCGGCCGCGTCGACGCGCGCACGGGGATGGTGATGGATCTCAACCGCTTGAGCGTGTTGATGGACGAGCGTCTGATTCAGAAGGTCGACCACCTGCACCTCAATCACGACGTGCCCTTTCTCGCGGGCACGATCACCACGGCCGAGAACGTCGCGATCGCTTTCTGGCGCGAACTCGAGCCGGCTTTGCGAGCTTTCAAGGGATGCAAGCTTCACCGGATCCGACTGCACGAGAGTCGAGCGAACCTGGTCGACTACTACGGCCCGAGCCGGGCGTAATCGCCAAGCTCATCGAGGAGCTGCTGCATCAGCTCGGCGAAGATCCTTCACGCGAAGGCTTGAAGCGCACACCCGAGCGCGTCGAGCGCGCGTGGGTCGAGCTGACCAGCGGCTTCGAACAGGACGTCACCGAAGTCATCGGCAAGGGCGTGTTCCACGAGGACTGCTCGGAGATGGTGCTCGTCAAGGACATCGAGTTTTACAGCGTGTGCGAGCACCACATGCTGCCCTTCTACGGCCGCGTGCACGTCGGCTACATCCCGAACGGTCGCATCATCGGACTGTCGAAGATCCCGCGCATCGTCGACGTGTTCGCACGGCGCTTGCAAGTTCAAGAACGCATGACGGTGCAGATCGCGCAAGCCCTGCAAGAAGCGCTCGAGCCCAAGGGCATCGGCGTCGTCGCCGAAGCGCGGCACCTGTGCATGATGATGCGCGGCGTGCAAAAACAGAGTTCGTCGGCGACGACCTCGTGCCTGCTCGGCAGCTTTCAGACCGAAGCGAAGACGCGCAACGAGTTCCTCAGCTTCGTGCGCAACATCCGCGACTGATCCGAGCGCTCAGGCGCGCGGCGGAACTTCGAGGTCGTCGACGTTGGTGTCCGCCGGCGCGCTCCACGCCTTCCACACCACTTCGGCGACGTCCTCGGGCTTGTTCATCTTCGAGCGGTCCCATTCGCCGGGCAGTTTGTCGAACAAGGACGTGTCGGTCGGACCGGGATAGACGGTCGAGACGCGCACACCGCGCGGTCGCAGATCCTCGCGCAGCGCATCGCCGAAGCCGCGCAGCGCGTACTTCGAAGCGCAATAGGCGGCGTTGCCTGGAAATCCGCGGCGACCGGCGACGGACGCGATGTTGAACACGTGCGCGCGCGGCGCGGCCAGCAGCGCGTCGAGGCATTCCTTGGTCACGTACATCGGACCGTGCGTGTTGACTTCGAACATCCAATGCCACTTGGCGATTTCGAGCTTCTCGATCGGCGCGGTTTCGAACACGCCTGCATTGTTGACGAGCACATCGACTTGATCGCCGAGGAATTGGATCGCGCGCCACGCGGCAGCTTCGACCGATCCGTAGTCGCGCACGTCCATCTGCGCAGCCATGCCGCGTCCGCCGGCGCGATCGATTTCAGCGACGACGGCGTCGATTTCCGCAGAACCACGCGCAGCGACGACGACGTGCGCGTGTTCGCGAGCGAAGCGCAACGCGATGGCGCGGCCGATGCCGCGGCCGCCGCCGGTGATCAAGACGCGCAGTGCCGACATGTTGCTCCTTTGGTGAACGGCGCACTGTAGCGATGCGCGCGGAGGACGTCGCGCGCTCGCTACAATCTCGGCCGATGTCGTGGAGCAGCTTGGGCGCGCAGTTCTGTCTCGAGCTCAGCTTCGGCGTGCTCGTCACGCTGGCCTTCGTCGCGCGCGCGCCCCTCGGCACTTTTTTTTTCCGTGCGATGGGTGGGACGGCGCTCGTGACGATGCTCGCCGCGCTCGGCATTTCCTACGGCGTCGGAGAGCGCGCTTGGAGCGATCCGCGTGGGCTCGGCGCCGTCGTGGCGTGCGCGTTGTGGCCGGTCTACACCGGTCCGGTGCGCGCTCGGACGCGTGAAATCGCGCTGATCGCGGCGTCGCTCGCCTGCACGTGTTCCCTTGCTCTCGAAGTGCGTACGAACGCCGCGATCGAGGGCCTTTGGCCCTGGGCCGTAGCGAGTTTTTCAGTCTTCACGACAGGTCTCGTCGGCGGCAGCGTCGGGCTCGCGATGGTGTTCGGGCATTGGTATCTGACCGTGCCGACGCTCGACGTCGCGTGGCTCGTGCGACTCAACAAGTTGACGATGCTGTGGATGGCGCTGTCCTGCGTCGCACTCGCGGCGATGTTCATGGTGTTCGGCGAGCCGCTGCGCGCGCGTGACGTCGACTTGCTCGGACCGTGGGCGCTGTTCCACATCGGCACGCGCGTCGCCGTCGGACTGCTCGTGCCGCTCGTCTTCGGCGGCATGGTCGCGCAATCCCTGCGCTACAAGAACACGCGCTCGGCGACGGGCATTCTGTATGCATCGACGGTGCTCGTGCTGATCGGAACCGCGGTGTCGCTGTACCTGCAAGATTCCTACGGAGTGCCGCTGTGACCGTACGTTTGGCCTTCGCTTGTCCGCGCGCCGGTGAAGACGGCGGAACCACGACACAAATCGCGGCGGAGCGCGGGTCGGGACTTCCGAAAGCTGCGCGCTGTCTGCATTGCGGCGACGAGCACGCGTTGTTCCTCGAACGCGTGCTCGCCAACGGCGGACTCGACGGATGCGTGTCGTGCGGTCACCGCGAGTTGTTCCGCCAGAAGGATTTCCCGCGCGCGCTCGGGATCACGATCGTCGTCGTCGCCGCCGTGCTCGCGCCGTTCACTTGGTACATCAGCCTCGGTGTCGCGGCGTTGCTCGACGCGCTCTTGTACCGCTGGGCACCGGATGTCGTCGTGTGCTACGTGTGCGCCGCTCAGCACCGCGGCTTCCCCGCGCAACCCAAGCATCCGCACTTCGATCGCGAGATCGACGAGCGCTTGAAGTTCGGCGAGCGCGCGGTGATGGGCAAGCCGATGCGTCCGGGCGGGACCGCGGACGCTCCCGAGCCGCACCACTGACGCGAGCTTCGGATCAGTCGCGCAGTTCGGCGAGCAAGGCTTCGCTGCTTTCGACCGGCGCGCGGCACGCGTAGTTGCGGCACACGAACGCGCGCGCTCGGTTCAGCGCAGCATGCTTGCCGTCGAGCAGCGGCATGAGGTCGGTGTCGCAGCCCGTATGCGCGAGCGCGACGACACGTTGGGGCAGGAACTCGCCGCGCAGTGCCGCGAGCAACGCGCGCACCTCCGTCGAATGCGCTTCGCCCGCGATCACGATTTCGCGCGGCTCGGCGGCCAGGAAGTCGACGGCGATCGACATTTGGCTGAAGGCGGCCGGATAGCGGTTCAGCAGCGCGCCGATCGAGCGAATCGTCGCCTCCGCGCGTTGCGCGAGCGCGCCGCGGCCGGTGAGTTCAGCGAGCCGCAACAAGTTGAGCGCGTGAACGCTCTGGCCAGCGGGAAGCGCGCCGTCTTGCGGCGACTTCAGGCGCGCGAGCAAGGTCTCGTGGTCGTCGGCCGTCGTGAAGTAGCCGCCGCGCTGCTCGTCCGTGAAGTGCTGAGCGACCATCGCTTCGAGTGCGAGCGCAGCGCGCACGCGCTGCTCGTCGAAGTCGCTCTCGTACAGGTCGAGCAGCGCTTGGATCATGAACGCGTAGTCGTCGAGATAGGCGTCGAGCTTGGCTCGGCCGTGTCGCGCCGTCGCATGGAGCCGACCGTCAGCCCGTCGCATGCCCGTGAGCACGTAGTCGGCCGCGCGCCGTGCCGCAGTCAGGTAGCGCTCGTCTCCGAGCACCTGATAGGCCTGCGCCAGCGCGGAGATCATCAGGCCGTTCCAACCGGCGAGGATCTTGTCGTCGGTGTTCGGTCGTACACGCAGAGCACGCGCCGCGAGCAGCTTCGTGCGCGCGGCCGACATCGCGCGCTCGAGCTCGTCGCGCTGCACGTGCAACGAATCGGCGACTTCTTGCGCGTCGCGCGGCCTCCACAACGCGCTCTTGCCGTGTTCGAAGTTGCCCTCGCGCGTCACGTCGTACCAGGCGGCGGCCCAGGCCCCGTGTTTGGCTCCGAGCACCGCATTCAACTCGTCGGGCGTCCAGGCGAAGAAGCGGCCTTCCTCACCTTCGGAGTCCGCGTCCTGCGTGCTCGCGAATCCGCCTTCGGCCGTCTGCATCTCGCGCAACGCCCAATCGCAGCACTCGCGCGCGATGCGCGCGTACTCGGGCTCGCGCGTCGCCAGCCAAGCTTCGAGGTAGACCGGCACGAGCAGCGCGTTGTCGTAGAGCATCTTCTCGAAGTGCGGGATCAGCCAGCGCTCGTCGGTGCTGTAGCGATGGAAGCCGCCGCCGAGTTGGTCGTAGATGCCGCCGCGCGCCATGCGATCGAGGGTCAGCGTCACCATGCTCGTGGCCTGCGCGTCGCCGGTGCGCAGGGCGTGGCGCAGCACGACGCGCAGATCGAGCGCGTGCGGGAACTTCGGCGCGTCGCCGAAACCGCCCCAACGCTCGTCGAAGTTCTGCGACAGCGCGACAAAGGCCAGGTCGAGCACGTTGGGGCCGAGCTCGGCAGCGGTCGCGCTACCGGCCTCCTTGCGGATCATCTCGGCCAACGCGGCGCCGCGCTTTTCGAGGTTCGCGCGGT
>CAYHRR010000331.1:0-5025 GCA_964358875.1 uncultured Planctomycetaceae bacterium
GCGTTGCGACGTGTTCGAGGCGCAGCGCGAGCAAGTGCACGTATTCCTCGGTCACCTCGGCGTGCGCCGCGCGGATCCCGACTATCCCGCGTTGGTGGTCATGGATCACGTGCTCGGCACCGGACCCGGCTTCACCAACCGCGTCGCGATGCGCTTGCGCGACGAACTCGGCCTCGCCTATTCGGTCAGCGCGAACATCCACGGGACGGCCGGCATGTATCCCGGCATGTTCACCGCGTACATCGGCACGAGTCCCGACAAGGTCACGACGGCGATCGACGGCTTCGTGCGCGAAATGCGGCGCATTCAAGACGAGCGCGTCGGCGCCGACGAACTCGGCGTCGCCAAGGACTACGTCGTCGGTTCCTTCGCGCTGTCGTTCCAACGCGCAGCGCGGCGCGCCGGCTACATGATTTCGGCCGAGCGCTACCAGCTGCCGAGCGATTACCTCGAACGCGCGCCGCGTATCTTCTCGGCGGTGACGGCCGAGGACGTGCAGCGCGTCGCGCGCCTTCACTTGCATCCGGATGCGTGCTGCATCGCCGCTGCAGGTCCGATCAAGCGCGGCGATCTGCAGAACGCGTTGGCCTCACTCGCGTCACCGCGCGCAGCGCACGTCGCAACTCCCGTCGCGTCGACAAGGGTCCCGCGCCGCCGGTAGAGCTGGTGCATCGCAAGGGAGCGATTGCATCGGAGGATTGCAGCTCGCATCCGCGACCCAGGCGCCGGCGCTCCACAAAGCGCGGATGGAGTCGCAACGTGCGCGAGGCTGAGGTGGCTCCGCGGTCGGGCGGACGTCAGAAACGCAGAGCGCGCACCTGCGCCGCGACCCAGCACTTGCGTTGTTGCTCGCGATCGAACACGCCCTCGAGCTCGAAGCTCGTCAGCGCGAACTCCCAATCCGTGCGCAGCAGGAACAGCGTTTCGCCGCTGTAGCCCTCGCCGACGGCGAGCGTGCCGATCTGCTTGCCGTCGACAAACGTCGACGCCGAGCCGTTCGCGACGCGCAGCTCCAGCGCGTACTCGTGATCGAGCTCGTAGCGCGCGTCCGGCGCATCCTCGCGCGTCTGCTCCTTGGTCCGCGGGTCGTTGGCCCACAACGTCCCCAGCGATTCCGCCACCACGCGCGAGCCCTTGCCGTCATCGCACACCGCAATTCCGATCGCGGCGGGGATGGAGTCGTCCGCGATCGTCTCGCTCAACATGAAGTGATAGCGCGCCACCAACGGCGGCTTGAAGGCCACGGGCAGCCGGCAGCCGACGGCGCCGACGCCGCGCAACGCGCCGTTGCGCAGCTCGAGTCGCGCGTTCTTCGGCAGGGTCCGGATCTTCCAGGTGCGCTGGAACCACTCGCCGGGGTAGTCGTCCTGCCGCACCCAGTCGGCGAACTCCTTGGGGTCGTCGAAGGTGTAGGCGATGCGTGCTCTGTCGGCGTCGAGCACCGTGAACTGGCCCGCGAGCACGGGCATGCAACGCTGCGGATCGGCGAGCATCTCGCAGACGTGCTTCGCGAGTCGAAGCAGCGGAGTGGCACGCTCGTGGACGAGCGCGACGTCCGGCGCGAGCGCGCTCAGCGCTTTCAGCCGCTCGAACGAAGCGCTCGCAGCGGCCGCGTCCTTCGGCAAACCCGCGGCGATCAGTTCGTCGAGATGCTGCGTCGCCGCGCCGAGCCGCAACGCGCTCGGATACCAGTTCGCCGCATCGTCGTGCAGGTCGGGCAGGCCCGGCGCGTCGCTGACGCTCGCGAGCGTCGCGTCGCCTTCGAGCACGTACGGGTAGAGCCGGATCCAGGCCTCGGGCGCGGCGGCGAGCTTCTTCGGCAGCGAACGCGCGAGGTCGTAGGGCCGGAACTGCGACAGCGGTGCGCTCGCGATTTTCGCCGGGTTGTCACCGAACGACACCACGCCGTTCGCGACGCGCACGACCTTGGCGACGACCTGCTTGCCGTTCAACTCGAAGGTGTGCTTGTTTCCCGCCGCGACGGCGCCGGCGAAGTACGCGTCGCGCAGCGCGATCCAGGCACGGACGCGCAGCAGCTCGAGCTCGACGTGGCGACACAGCGCCGTGCCGCGAGTGCGCTCGGCGAGCGCGAGCAGCGCACCGAGCGCTTCCTCGACTCGGCCGCTGCGGAAGTGCTGCAAGGCGCGACCGTGCACGGCGGGAAAGTCCGTCTCCGAAACCGCGAGCTGCGCCAACCACTTCGAGTCGTGCTCCGCGCCGCCGTCTTCGGCGGTCGGAGTGCGCGCGGTGGGCGGAGCGGGTGTCTGCGCCGGCGCGAGCGAAGCGGCGGCGAGCAACGCGAGCTGTGTCCACTTCATGGGCGCGACCTTAGCCGTTACGGAGCCAGGCTCTACCGTCAACTATTCGCACCGGCTCGAAGGCGTTTTCCAATGCGTTCATCGCATTGTCGACGGAGAAGCCCAGCAGCCTGCGTCACAGTTGTGACCCGAGACCGAAGGACTCCGTGTTCGACGCCCAAACCTCGGGGGATTCTGCTGCAAACGCACACTTGCGAGGCCTCGGCTTCGATCGGTGACGCAGGCACCTAGCGCGTCGGAGCGAGCGCGTGGCTCAGGTCCCAGGCGATCGAAATCGGCGCGAAGCTCGTGACTTCGTAGGCGACGCTCGCACGCGCAGCACCGCTCGCGCGCACTTCGACGATGACCTTGCGGTTCATCGGCGTCCATCCGAACGAGTGCACGCCGTTGCGGAATTCGCCGCGCTCGAGCTCGCGTCCGAGATCGTCCGTGATGTGGAAAGCGATCTGCGCCGGATCGTTGCACTCCAAGCGCAGGCTGAACGAATCCGAGCCGCTCGACGCGATCGTGCCGATCGCCACGCCGCCGTCGACGAGCTCGAGCGCCGACTGGACCGTGCGCCGCGCCCGCATGCTCGCGCAGCTCGACGCAAGCGCAACCGTCAGGCAAATCGACACGCCGTTGAGCAAATTCATCGTCTTCATGGGGCGGGCAGTCTAGCGGCGTGCGGCGTCGCTGCGCGCCGTGCGCGGAGCGCGCGTTCGCGTCGCATGCGTGCGGCGAAGCGACCTCCACGAGCACTCACCACGCGTCATCACTTCGAGCGCGCGTGCATTCCGGCGCAGCATCGACACAATGGCCGCGCCCATGAATCCGCTGAACCTGGTCGCGGCCGCTTTGTCGGTCGCTTGCTCCGCCTGCACGATCATGCATGCCGCCACGAACGAGCCTCGCGTCGCCACGGACCAACACTCCCACGCCGAGCCGCAGCGCGTCCGCGTGCGCCATCTCGCGCTCAACCTGACGCTCGATTTCACGCGCAAGTGCGCGGAAGGCTCGGTGCGCCTCGATCTCGAACGGCGTGACCGAACGGCGGCGCTCGTGCTCGATGCGAGCGCGCTCGAGATCGTCTCGATCACCGGTGGATCCGGCGGTTTGCGCACGTTCACGCTCAGCGCGGCCGACGGCGGCATTGCGAGCGCGCTCACCGTCGAGCTCGCGCCGCGCGACGATTCGGTGACGATCCACTACCGCACGACCGCCGGCGCCGAAGCGATGCAGTGGCTCGCGCCCGAACAGACCGCGGGCGGCACGAAGCCGTTCCTGTTCACGCAGGGTCAGTCGATCCTCACGCGCAGCTGGATTCCGCTGCAGGATTCGCCCGGCATTCGCGTGACCTACGAGGCCGCGATTCGTGCGCCTGCGGGAATGGTGCCGGTGATGAGCGCCGAGCAGTTGGGCAAGCAAGCCGACGGCGCGTGGCACTTCCGCATGACGCAGGCGATTCCGCCGTACTTGATTGCGCTCGCTTGCGGCGACCTCGAGTTCCGCGAGATCTCCAATCGCTGCGGCGTGTGGGCCGAGCCGTGCATCGTGCAGAGCGCGCGCGACGAGCTCGTCGACACGGAAGCGATGGTGCAGAGCGCCGAGGCGTTGTTCGGTCCGTACCGCTGGGGTCGCTACGACCTGATCATCCTGCCGCCCTCGTTTCCTTTCGGCGGCATGGAGAATCCGCGCCTGACCTTCGCGACGCCGACGATCCTCGCGGGCGACAAGTCGCTCGTCGGTCTGGTCGCGCACGAACTCGCGCACTCGTGGTCGGGCAACCTCGTGACGAATGCGACGTGGCGCGACTTCTGGCTCAACGAGGGTTTCACCGTCTATTTCGAGCAGCGCATCATGGAACGCGTCTTCGGCGTCGAGCGTTCGACGATGGAGAAACAGCTCAGCTTGCGCGACCTCGAGCTCGAGATGGCGACGCTCGAACCGTGGCAGCAGGTGTTGCACTGCGACTTGACGGGCAAGCACCCGGACGATGGTTTCAGCGGCGTGCCCTATGAAAAAGGCGCGCTGTTCCTGCGGCGCATCGAAGAGCTCGTCGGGCGTGCGGACTTCGATTTGTTCCTGCGCGGATGGTTCGACGAGCACGCCTTCCAAAGCGTGACCACCGACGAGTTCCTCGCGTATCTGAAGACGGAGCTGATCGCGACGCACGCGGCGCTCGCGGAGCAGCTCGACCTTGCGAAGTGGATCGACGCACCGGGCTTGCCCGCGGATGCGCCGCGTCCGCAGTCGACGTCGCTCGCACTGGTCGACGCGCAAGCGGCGCGCTGGACGAGCGGTACGCCGGCGGAGCAACTCGCGACGTCGAGTTGGGTGACGCAGCAATGGCTGCGCTTTCTCGACGCCTTGCCGGCGCAACTCAGCATCGAGCAAATGGGCGCACTCGACCGCGCGTTCCACTTCACGAGCAGCGGCAACAGCGAGATCCTGTGCGCGTGGCTGATCAAGTGCGTGCAGCACCGCTACACGACCGCGGACCTGCGCCTCGAAGCGTTCTTGATGAACGTCGGCCGGCGCAAATTCCTCAAACCGCTCTACACCGAGCTGATGAAGTCCGACGCCGGCGCCGCGCGCGCAAAGGCGCTCTACGCCAAGGCGCGCCCGCGCTACCACGCCGTTTCGACGGGCACGCTCGACGAAATCGTGAAGTGATACGGAGCCAGGCTCTTCCGTCAACTATTCGCGGCGCTGCGAATAGTTGACG
>CAYHRR010000332.1:0-5006 GCA_964358875.1 uncultured Planctomycetaceae bacterium
CACTACGTCGTCCGCGAGTGGCTTGACGGCGATCCCGCGCAGCCGCCGCCCCCGCCGGAGCGACGCCGCGGCCGGAACCGTGACTGGCTGCACCTCTACAACCGCGACGTGATCTCGATGCCCGACAAGTGGGAGTACCCGTGGTACGCCGCGTGGGATCTCGCCTTCCACATGCTGCCCTTCGCGAAGATCGACATCGAGTTCGCCAAGCAGCAACTCGGGCTGTTCCTGCGCGAGTGGTACATGCATCCCAACGGTCAGATCCCCGCCTATGAGTGGGCGCTCGGTGACGTCAATCCGCCGGTGCATGCGTGGGCGGTGTGGCGCGTCTACAAGAAGTCGGGACCGGCGGGCGCGCGCGATCGGCGCTTCCTGGCGAGCGCGTTCCAGAAGCTGCTGCTCAATTTCACGTGGTGGGTGAACCGCAAGGACTCGAGCGGTCGCCACATTTTTTCAGGCGGCTTCCTCGGCCTCGACAACATCGGCGTGTTCGATCGCAGCGCGCCGTTGCCCGACGGCGGACATCTCGATCAAGCCGACGGCACGGCGTGGATGGCGTTCTATTGCGGCACGATGCTCTCGATGGCGGTCGAGCTTGCCAAGGAAGACTCGAGCTACGAGGACATGGCCTCGAAGTTCTTCGAACACTTCGTCGCGATCGCCGACGCGATGAACTCGCTCGGCGGCAGCGGTCTGTGGGATCGCGTCGACGGCTTTTACTACGACCAAATCACGATCGACGGACGCACGACGCCGCTGCGCGTGCGTTCGCTCGTCGGTGTGATCCCGTTGATTGCCGTCGAAATCCTGCAGCAGGACACGCTCGATCGCCTGCCGGGCTTCGCCAAGCGCATGGCGTGGTTCCTCCAGAACCGGCCCGATCTCGCCCACCACATCGGCTACCTCGAACGCTCGGACGGACGCGGTGGTCTGCGCTTGCTCGCGATTCCGTCGCGCGAACGGCTCGAACACGTGCTGCGCTACGTGCTCGACGAGAACGAGTTCCTGTCGCCGCACGGCATCCGTTCGCTGTCGCGCGTGCATGCGACCAAGCCCTACTCGATCGAGCTCGCCGGTCGCGCCTACAGCGTCGAGTACTCCCCCGCCGAGAGCACGACGAGTCTGTTCGGCGGCAACTCGAATTGGCGCGGGCCGATCTGGATGCCGCTCAACTATCTGCTCGTCGAAGCGCTCGAGCGCTACCACCACTTCTACGGCGACGACTTGAAGGTCGAGTTCCCCACCGGCTCCGGTGTGCGCATGAACTTGCAGCAAGTCGCGCACGAGATTTCAGGACGCCTCGCGGGCATGTTCCTGCCGGACGAGCACGGGCGTCGGCCGTGCCACGGCGACGACGAGCGCTATGCGAACGATCCGCACTGGCGCGAGCTGGTGCTGTTCCACGAGTACTTCCACGGCGACACCGGCCGCGGCGTCGGAGCGAGCCATCAAACCGGTTGGACGGCGCTGGTCGCGCTGCTGATGGAAGACCTCGCCGACGGACAACCGAAACTCGGCGAGACTTCTTTCGTGCGTCGGCCGACGGACAAGCACCGCTCGAAGTGATTCGAGCGCGTCGACCTGGGTTCGACTTGGTTGCAAACACTCATCGTTAGACATCCCCTGCACCTTCGAGCGTCACTGCCATGAACTCTCTGTTCTCGTCGGCCAAACGCGCACGCACCGTGCTGACGTACATCGCGATGATCTGCGGCACGGCGGGCTTGTTCCTGCTGATCCGCGCACGCGGCGAAAACCTCGTTGCGGTCACGCCTGCGCTCGGCAAGACGACGCAAGTCGCCGCACACTCCGACGTCCTCGCGAGCATCCTGCTGGCCCTCGCCGCGATCACCTTGCTCGCGCGCGCGCTCGGCTGGTTGTTCCAACGCTACCTGCGTCAACCGCCGGTGATCGGTGAGATCGTCGCCGGCTTGATGCTCGGTCCATCGGTGCTCGGAGCCCTGTCGCCCGAGGCCTACCAGTTCTTGCTGCCGCCTGCGTCGGCCTCGTACCTCGGCCTGATCGCCAAGGTCGGGGTCGTGTTGTTCATGTTCCTCGTCGGGCTCGACCTCGACCCGAAACTGCTGCGCGGCAACACACACACGACGATCGCCGTGTCGCACGCGAGCATCGTCGTTCCGTTCCTGCTCGGCGCAACGACCGCGCTGTGGCTGTATCCGCTGTATTCGACGAGCAACGTGCCGTTCACGGTCTTCGCGTTGTTCATCGGAGCGTCGCTGTCGGTCACGGCGTTCCCGGTACTCGCGCGCATCCTCAGCGACCGACGCGTGCAGCGCACACGCCTCGGCGTGACGGCCTTGACTTGCGCCGCCGTCGACGACGTCAGCGCGTGGACGTTGTTGGCGCTGGTGTCCGGCTTCGCGAGCTCGAAGCTCGACGGCGCGATGTGGACCGTGCCGCTAGTGCTCGCCTACCTCGCGCTGATGTTGTTCGTCGTGCGTCCGCTGATCGCGCCGCTCGTCGCGCGCGAGCAAGCGCGCGAAGGACCGTTGTCACACACGGTGCTCGCCGCGATCTTCGTCGCGCTGCTCTTGTCGGCTCTCGCGACGGAGTGGATCGGCATCCACGCTTTGTTCGGCGCTTTCCTGGTCGGCGCGATCCTGCCCCACGACGGTCGCTTGGCGGACCATCTTCGCGCGCGGCTCGAGGATGTCGTCGTCGTGCTGTTTTTGCCGTCGTTTTTCGCCTTCACCGGCATGCGCACGCAGATCGGACTCGTCAGCGGCACGCAGGATTGGATCGCTTGCGGAGTGATCATGCTCGTCGCGACGCTCGGCAAGTTCGGCGGCGCTTTCGTCGCAGCGCGCTTCGTCGGGCTCGGTTGGCGGCATTCATCGGCGCTCGGAGTCTTGATGAACACGCGCGGACTGATGGAGTTGATCGTGCTCAACCTCGGCCTCGACCTCGGCGTGATCACGCCGACGGTTTTCACCATGCTCGTGCTGATGGCGCTGGTGACGACCTTCGCGACGACGCCGCTGCTCGATCTGATCCTCGGCAAGCACGGTTTCGCCGATGTGTCCGTGGCGCTCCCCGCGTCGACGGATTCGAACGCGCGCACCAAGCCTTGATCCGTCGCGCGCTCAGGCCTTCAGCGTGAGATCGCGCGCGAGGCGATGAAAAACGTGCGCGCAGCGCTTGAGTATGCGCGACCACTCATCGGCCTCGGAAGCGCGCGCGCTGCGGACGGCGGCGACTGCGCGCGGCACGTCCGCAGTCGCGAATTCGACGACGCCGGGCAGCACGCACGGAGTTCCGTCGAGCTCGATCACGCGCGCTGCGAGCGTCGTGCCCAAGGTCAAACCGTCCTGCATGCTGTTCGCCACGCGCGCCGGCGCTGCGACGTCGAGCACGTCGCGCAGCAGCACGCGCCCGTTCGCGCCGATGCGCTCGACGCGCACGAGCTCCACGTTCGAGTCGCACAAACGCTGCAACACCTCGGCCTCGCGCGCGTCGCCACGTCCGCGATAGCGCGCCGCGAAGCGCTCGCCGATGGTCGCTCCGTCCGGCCAACGATGGTCGAACAACCACCACTGCGTGAAGAAATCCTCGATCGAGTCTCCGCACAACAGCGGCAGCGCTTCGGAGATCGACAGGCCGCGAAACTCCTCGCCGCCGAACAACGCGAGGCCGTCGCCCGCCGCGTTCCATTCGCTTTCGCGCATCGAGAAGCGCACGACGTCGTCGCTCAACTCGGCGCACAAGCGCGCTTCCGTCACGACTTCCGCCGTGCGCGCGCCGCAGCAGCGCTTGAATTTCTTCTCGCTGCCGCACGGGCACGCGTCGTTGCGGCCGACCTTCGCTTGCGGCTCGAGCTCGAGCTCGGCCTCGACGGCGTCGTCGAGCGCACCTTCAGGGGTCAGCGCCAGCGACTCGGCGCGCTCGAAGCGCTCCGCATCGAGCGCCGTCGCCTCGTCGCGCCGCCCACCGGCTTCGAGCAGTTCGGCGAGGCGCCCACCGGCATCGGCGACGAGGGCCGGCGAGCGCGAGCTCGAATACACCTCGCGAAAGAGCTTCTCCGCGCGCGCCGAATCGTCGCACACGAGCAAGGCCTCGGCGATTTGCGCCTTCACCCAGTCGTCGTCGCCGAAGCGCGCCAAGGCCGCGTCGGCCTGCTCGCACGCCTCGTCGAGTCGACCCGAACGCGCGAGCAACAACGCGCGCTCCGGCAGGAACAACTGCGGCGCGGTGACCTCTGCTGCAAGCGCGCACAGTGCGGCCGCCTCGTCCTCGAGTCCGAAACCGGCGAGTTGTCCGGGCAAATCGAGCACCCACTCGATGATCTCGACCTCGGAAGCGCTCTCGAGATCGTGCAGCCCGGCCGCATCGACCTTGGCCCAAGTCAACACGCGCGTCGCGAGTTCGTACTCGCTGCGCAACCAGTCCTCGTCGACTTCGCGTTCATCCGCCTCGCCCGCGCGCGCCGCGAGCTCGTGCGCAAGCACTTCGAATTCGCTCTCCCAACGCTCCAGCGCGCGCTCTTGCTCGAGTTGCTCCGGTGTCGGCTCGCGCGAACCGCTGCGCTCGACGATGCACGGCAGGGCGCGCTCGTCATCCGATTCCTCGATCGCAACGACGCGCACGCTGTGCCAGCGGTGCTGCTCGCCGCCGCCCACGTGACGCACGAAACTGCCGACGCGCAGAGCCAAGCGCCCGACTTGCGCCTCGTCCGCGCGACGCTCCGCCTCGCTCTCGCAAGCGCCGTATTCGCTGCGCGGATCGAGCTTCAAGCCCGAAAGGTAGAAGGCGTGGTCGGCCTCGGGATCGAGTCCGAATTCGTTGGCGATCTCACGCTGCAGCGCGGCCAACGTCTGATCGGCAGCGACCGCGACCCGCACACGCAAGTCGCCCGCGTGCTCCCCACCGACCTCGAACACGTAGCTTTTCCGCGTCATTCGACCAGAGTAGCGATACGGAGCCAGGCTCCACCGTCAACTATTCGCCGCGCGCCGCCGACGACACCTCAACGCAGCTGCGAATAGTTG
>CAYHRR010000333.1:0-5005 GCA_964358875.1 uncultured Planctomycetaceae bacterium
TTCACCGTCGAGCGGCCCGAGCGTTTGTAGCGCGGCCGCGAACAGCGGTGAGCTCGGCGCGCGACGCCGCTAAGCTGCCGCGCTCTTCGAGCCGCAACCGCATGCAAACCACGTCGAGTTCCGCTTCCAACGCCGCGCGGCCGTGGAGTCGGCGCACGTTACCGATCGCGCTCGCGTTGTGCGCGCTGCTCGCGCTGCTGCTCGCCTTCGACGGCGCGCTGAGCGAACGCGTCGTCGCCTTCGAAGCGGTGAAGAGCAACCACGTCGCGCTGCGCGATTGGATGTACATCTGGCGCGCGAGCGGCAAGCTCGGCACGTGGATCGTGATCGCGATCGCGGTCGCGTTGGTGACGCGCGATGCGCGCCGCCGCGGTCCGCAGTTCGCGCTGCGCACGCCCTTCGCCGCAGCACTCACGCTGACCGTGATCGCGTCGGGGCTCGTCGCGGAGCTCGCCAAACTGCCCATTCGCCGCTTGCGCCCGAGCGCCGACGTCGGCGTGTTCGCGATGCGCGCATGGAACGACAAACCGTTCGACGCAGGCGGATTGAGCATGCCTTCGAGCGACGCGGCCATCGCCTTCGGCGCGGCCTTCTTGCTGACCAGAGTGTTCCCCGCCGCCTGGCCGGTGTGGATGTTCTTCGCCCTCGGCTGCGGCTTCGCGCGCGTCGTCGAGCGTCAGCATTTTCCGTCGGACATCTGCGGCGGCGCGCTCGTCGGACTGTTGACCGCGCACGTCGTGTGGCGCTTCTTCGAGCGTCGTCGCGAGCGCGCTCAGAGCGCCGCGACTTCGCCGTGAGCGCTCTGCGCATCGTCTCCGCGCGCCGCGAACACCACTCGGACGTCGCGCGGCTTTTCCCCGAGCTCGGCGTCGACGATCCGGTGCCCGAAGCGGCGCGTTGGTGGAACGAGATGGCGCCCGACACGTTGTTCATCGAAGACGTCGGGCGAGTTGTCGCTTATGGCTACGCGCAAGCTCCGTCGACGCTCGGCTACGTGCGCCACGTCATCGTCGATCCCGCGCGGCGCGGTGAAGGTCTCGGTCGGCGCTTGATGCATGCACTCGCGCAGCATCTGCGCGAAAGCGGATGCGAGCGTTGGCAACTCAACGTGCTCGTCGACAACGCAACTGCGCTCGCGCTGTACCGCTCGCTCGGCCTCGCGATCGATTTCCACACTTGGGTCGTGCGCTTGCCGCCGGAGAAGATCACGGCGTTGCCGCGCGCGAACGCGATCGATGTCGTCGCGACGCTCGAAGCGGACGACGCAGCGCTCGAGCGCGAGTTCGAGATCGCGCCCGGCTTACTCACGATGTTCCGCGGCAAGCCCGAGCACGTCCTCGTCACCGCCGTCGAGCGCGCGAGCGGCACGCGCGTCGGCTTCGCGCATTTCGATCCGCTCTTCCCCGGCTGCTGGCCGATCCGCGCA
Organism: uncultured Planctomycetaceae bacterium; assembly: GCA_964358875.1. GTDB lineage: Bacteria > Planctomycetota > UBA1135 > UBA1135 > CAYHRR01. Next base: position 1,427 of record CAYHRR010000333.1, read on the forward strand.
CGCCGAGCGGAACACGCGCGAGCTTTGCTCGAAGCGCTGATGCCGCATTTCCCCGCCGGAAAGCCGTGCTTTCAGCTCGTGATCGAACGCGACGAAGCGCTCGCGACGGCGATGCTCGCCGCCGGCGGAATGCTGCGGCACTCGATCGCGCACATGGAAGGCCCGTTGCCGACGAGGCGTGCGTGATTCCGGAGGTCACCGGCGCGCCGCCGAGCCGCGCTTCGACGATCGCCATCGTCGGGCTGAGCGCAGCCGCGTTGCTGAGCACGCTCCTGCTCGTGCATCCCTGGTACGAAGCCGGAGGGAGCACGAACGACGGCTCGATGTACGTGCTGTGCGCGCAAGCACTCGTGCGCGGCGAAGGCTATGCGTATCTCGGTGCTCCGTTCACCGTGCGACCGCCGGGATTCAGCGCTCTGCTCGCGCCCGTCCTCGCGCTGCGCGGACTCGATTTCTACGCGCTGAACCTGTTCGTCGCTCTATGGGGTGTCGCGTGCATCAGCTTGCTCGCCGTGTTCCAGCGCGCGCGACTGGGAACGGCGCTGGCTCTGTCCGTCGCCGCGCTCGTGTGGCTCAACCCACTGTTCCAAGCGTTCTGCTGTCGCGTGATGAGCGACGTTCCCGCCGCTGCGGCGCTCGTGCTCGGCTTGCTCGTCGAACGTTGGGCGCGCCGCCGCGAATCGTGGAAGCGCGATGTCGTGCTCGGGCTCGTGATCGGTCTCACGGGCTATCTCCGCTGGGTCGACGCGCTGTTGCTCGCGGCGGTCGTGAGTTCGCGCATCGCGCGGCGCTTCGCAAGCGGTGAGCGCCGAGCGTGGTTCGCGTTCGCGCTGCGGCGCCTTGCTCCCGTGAGCATCGCCGCGGTGCTCGTCATTGCGCCGTGGTGGACGCGCAACGCGCTCGTCGAGCCCGACGCCGCGCACGACCAGGAGTTCGCGTACTCCTACACGACTGCGCTTTTGCGCGAGGATCCGGGCGATCCGCGTTCCGCATGGCTCTCCGGCTCGGCGGTCGCGCAACGGGTCGGCCTGAACTTCGCGCGCATCGCGACGGCGCTGGGCTCGCGCCTGCACGGCGAAGAGAAGGCGATCGAATTCGGCCACGCGACCTGCGGAGCGCTGCTGCTCGTGATCGCGCTGGTCACGCTTGCGCGCCGCCGCGGTGCGGCCGACTTCATGTTGCTCGGACTGCTGTGCGCCTACGGCATGGCGCCATCGCTGCGTCAGCGTTACTTGATCCCGATCTTCCTGCTGGCGCTGCCGGCTGCGCTCGATTCGCTCGCATGGTTGGGCGAGAAGCTCGCGTCACCGCGCGCCGTGCGTTTGACGCTCACCGTGCTCGTGCTCGTCGTCGCCGCGCTCGATTTCGCGCCGCGCAAAGGCTGGGACGAGATCGAAACGCGTCACGCACGTCTCACAGCCGGCTGCGCGGCGATCGATGCTGCACTGCCGCGCAGCGCGGTGCTCGCCGCGCCGGTCGGATGGCACCTATCGGTCTATCTCGGTCGACCGGTGTTCAACCTCGCGCCGACGATGACGCGCGAGAAGCGCATGGACTCGAGCGAAGCCGTGTTCGATCGCCATGGCATCGACACCGTCGTCACGGCCGACTTCGCGTTCGGCGGCGAGGCCTATGAGAAGTACCTCGTGCGCAAGTACGGCCCCGGCCAAGTTGTCGGCGAAGCGCGCGTCTATCGCGTGCGGCACTGACGTCGCCGCACGGCGTCGCCGCGGCGCCACGATCTTCAGCGCGCGTGCTGAGCGACGCAAAACGCAACGCCCTGCGGCGAAGTCAGTTCGCAGAAGCGCGCACCGTCGGGAGCGCCCTTCATCGCCATCGTGATCGCGCCGCCGAGTTCGACAGCCTTGCGCGCAGCTTCGTCAGCGTCCTTGACGGTGAAGTAAGTGCGCCAGTGCGACTTCACCGCGCCCATCCGCGGCGTGATCGCCAACATGCCCGCGACCGGCGTGGCGCCGAGCTTGAAGACCGTGTAGCTCGAGTCGTCCATCGGCACGACCTGCGCGCTCCAGCCGAGCAGCTGCGTGTAGAAGCTCACCGCGCGATCGACATCGGTCGTCAACGTCTCGTACCAATTCGGCGCGCCGTGTTGAGTGCTGTCGACGTCGGTGCCGAGGACTTTCTTCGCTTGCCACGCGTCGAAGTTGGCGCCGTTGGGATCGAAGCAAACGGCCAGGCGACCGTGATCCAGGATGTCGAACGGCGGCAGTGCTTTGCCGCCCAGCGAGGCGACTTTCGATGCAAAGGCGTCGGCGCCCTCGACCTTCAACATCACGCCGATCAACGGCGGCGTTCCCGGCGGAGTCTGCGGCGCCGCGAGATCGAAGAGCCCACCGATGTCGTGCCCGCCGACTTTGATGGAGTAACCGAGCCCGGGGATTTCGCCGTAGGTCCAGCCGAGCACGGCCGTGAAAAACTCGCACGCCTGCTTCGGCTGCGGCGTGAGCATGTTGATCCAACAGAAGTCGCCCGCCTTGCGCATGCCCGTCGTCATCGTCGTTCCTCGTCGCGTTGAAGTGCGCGGATCGTCGCCGCTCACGCTGCGCGCGGCAAGACTCAGGCGGCGCAGCGCGCGAACTCGTCGTGCCTGTGACCGCGAGAGCTGCTGTAGAATCCGCGCCCAACGCGACATGGCTGTGCAACTCACAACGCAACTCGACGACCCCGAGGCGATCCCCTATTTCCTGTGGGACGACCCGATGACCATGCGTGAGTTGCGCGCGCGGCTCGACTCCGCGTCGCCGCCTGAGCGCGCGCGCCTGCTCGGCAAGATTCTGCGCGAGGCGCGCGACCCTGACGTCTGGCGCTTCACGACGCCCGAAGAAGTCGCCGCGCGTTGGAGCGAGCTCGCGCCGCACCTGGGCCGACGTCGCGCGTTCTGGGAGTACCTGCTCGGCGCGTGGCGCCGCCACGGATTGCTGCGTGGATAGGCTCACTCCGTTCCAGCGCGAGTTGCTGCGCGCGTTCTTCCGACGCGATCGCGACTTCTTTCTCACCGGCGGCGCGGCGCTGGCAGGTTTTCACCTCGGCCATCGCGAGACCTACGACCTCGACTTGTTCACGCTCGTCGATCGCCTCGACGAAGCCGAACGCACGCTCACGGATGCCGCCGCCGAACTCGGTGCGACCGTCGAGCGCGTTCAAACGGCGCCGGAGTTTCGGCGACGGCTCGTGAAGCGCGGCGCGGAGGGCGTGCTCGTCGACATGGTCCGCGAGCGAGCGCCGCAAGGCGTGTCCGACAAGCCGGTCATCGACGGAGTGCGCGTCGATCCTCCGCTCGAGATCCTTGCGAACAAGCTCTGCGCGATGCTGTCGCGGGGCGAGGTACGCGACCTCGTCGACGCACAACATTTGGAACGCGCCGGATGTTCGCTCGAGGCCGCGTTCGAACTCGCGCAACGCAAAGACGGCGGTTTGAGCGCGGCCCAGTTGGCTTGGGTGCTCGGCGAGATTCGCATCGGCGACGACGCGCGCATTCCGAGCGACACGAAGCCGGCCGAGCTGCGTGCTTACATCACTTCGCTGCGCGAACGGCTCGAACGCTCGTCGTTCCCGCGCTGA
>CAYHRR010000334.1:0-4998 GCA_964358875.1 uncultured Planctomycetaceae bacterium
TCGCAACGCAGCGACCCAGGCATCGCGCTCGCGACCGCGCGGCGGCATCGCGCCTGTGTCGCGGCCGAGCAGGCGCGACAGCTCGCGGCGCGCATGCTCGGCGAGATGCGGCTCGTCGCGCTGCAACACGCCCGCGAGGAACGAGAGCGCCTCGGGCGTGCCGTCGCGCAGCTCCAGCGCCGTCGGAGTGGGAACTCCGATGCGTCCGAGCGCTCCCACGAACCACGCTTGCGCGTCGTCGTGCACCACGATCTCCCACCACGACCACCACGCGGCCGCGGGCTTGGCTTCGGCGCGGAAATCGGCGCAGGTCAGGATCGCGAGTTCCTCGGCGACGCGCGCGTCGTTGCTCTGCTGCGACAGCATCGTCATCAGCACGGAGGCGACGTTCGGAACGAGCTGTTCCGACAGGATCAGCGCGGCGTCGCGCTGCGCTCGGTGCGCCGGCGAATGCACGACGCGCAGCAACTCGGTCCACGCCTCGTCGCGCAGATCGGTGAGCCCCTTGCGCGCCCACGCGTAGCACGGATCGTCCGCGCCCTTGGTCAAGAGCGAGATCAAGATCGGCGCCGTCGTCGCATCGCGGAGCAAGGCGAGCCCGTGTGCTGCAGCAGGAGCGAGCGCAGGATTTTGCGTGTCCTGCAGCGCGCCGAGCAACGTGCCGAAGGCCTCCTCGCCGCCGATCAAGCCGACGGCCTGCAGCGCCGCGACGCGCACTTGCGGCGGACCGATGCGCGCGCGCAGGTAGATCTCGACACGCGCCGCTTCGACTCGATTCTCACCCAAGGCGAGCACCGCTGAGGCCTGCACGCCCGCGTCGTCGTCGTTGAGCAGTGCACGCAAGGCGACGAGATCCTCCGCATCCGGCGCGCGCGCCAAGACCGCCGCCGCGACCGCCCGCACGAAGGCCCGCGCGTCCTTTGCGGCGACGCGCATCGTCGGGCGTCCCGCCGCCGTCAACACCGTGGCGACGTCGCGCGCGGACTCGGCGCCGAAGGTCGTGACCAAGGCGTCGATCAGATCCATGGCGAGCGGCTCGGCCAACGCGTGCGGCTCAGCCGCGCCTTCGTTCGCGCACGTGATCGCCAGCGTCAGCAGCACCGCGCTGCGCGGCCCGGAGAAGTGCTCGCCGCGGAGCAACGTGACCAAGGCCTGGAAATCGCTCGGATTGCCGACGTGGTGGTCGCGTTCGAGGCGTTCGAGTTCCTCAACGCCCGGCGTGCGGTCCGACGGCAATGCTCGCGCGAGATGCGCGAGCACGTTCGTCCACATGCGGCGCTCGCGCGCCGCCGCGTCGACCGTCGCGTCCCACCACGGCGCTTCGGCGCGCCAGAACTCCGACTGCGTCGGATGGACTTGTACGTCGCGGTAGCGTTGCCACGCATTGCGTTGCCGCAAGGCGCGCGCGCTCTCGAGCGTCGCCGTGAACCACGGCTCGGTCGCGCCGCCGATGAAGCGAAAGGTCTTGCGCCGGCCCGCGATGCCGACACTCAACGTGCGGCCGGGTTCCATGGCGCTGCCGCGCGGGCCGGGCAGACGCTCGGCGGTGAACACCGCTTGCGCGCGCAGCACTTCGAACAACGCGCGTGCTTGGCTTTCGCTCAGGAGGTAGGTCTCGCCCTGCAATACCGCTGCGGCGCTTTCGGCGCTCGCGAAGTTCGGGCCGAGCAATGCGAAGGCCTCAGCGTCCACGGTGTTCGACGCCACGCGCACTTCGAGCGTGCCCACGTCTTGGATGCGCGCGGGAAGCGCCGAACGAGCCGCACTGAACGTCGCCGCGTTGGCGCTCCACCAAGCGATCCACTGCGTGCCGTCACTGCCGAAGTTCAGGCCCGTGACGAGCGCGAGGCGTCGCGCTGCGGTCGGGGCGAGTGCGCTGAAGTCCGACGAGAAATCGTCGCCGGACACGGCGCGCACGAGCCGGTGCGGCACCTCGAGATCGAGCCACTTCGAGCCCTCGGGGTCGGCGCTCCTGAAGCCGATGCCGGCGAGCGCACACGCGCATGTCCCGGCAACGAAACCGTCGCTCGAACCAAGGCCCTGCAACAAGCGCTCGGTGTGCGCGTCGTTGAGCATGGCCTTGACGCGCAGATCCTCGCGCTCGATCAAAGTCAGCAAGCAGTACGCCTGCTCGCGCAGGATCCATGTGTCGCCGAACGCGCGTTGCAGGAGTTCGCTGTCGAGCGTCGCATCGTCGCGCGCGGCGAGCGCGTCGACCGCGCGCCGCGTGACCGTCGCGCTCGAGTCCTTGAAGCACGCGACCAGCAGCTTCGTCGTCGCCGGATCGCTGAGGTTCGACAACAGTTGCACTGCGCGCGTGCGCGTGTCGGTGTCCTTCGCACGCAGCGCAGGCACCAGCAACTCCGCCGGCAATTCGGCGCCGAGTTTGACGAGCTGACGTTGCGCTGCGGTGCGCACGGACGTTTGGCGGTGCAGCAACAGCTCCGTCAAGAACAGCGGCGAAGCATGCACGGGATCGAGCGCTGCGAGCGTGTCGACGAGCGCGGCAGCAGCCGCCGTCGGGAGCTTCTCGCGCATGCGCAATTGCACGAGCTCGCAATCGCTGCCGAGCCCCGTCTGCAGCAGCACCTTCGCGGCGACCATCACGGTCGGCGCGTGTTCCGAGGTCAGCGCAAGCGTCGCAGCGCCGCGACCGGCCTCGCCCATGCGCAGCAGACTTTGCACAGCGTTGTCGACGAGCGAGCTGTTGATGTCCTTGAGCTTGGCGACCTCGGTCAACACGAAGTCCGCTGCCGAACTCCCGACGAGCGGAACCCGCGGCGCGTCCGCGACGGGCTTGGGTTGCACGATCGCCGGCTGCGCCGGTTGCGCCGGTTGCACGGGCTGCTCGGGCTGCGCGGGGCGATCCGTGGGGAAATCGAGCGGACTTTGCGCACGAACTCCGCCGCGCAAGCCGCCGTCGTCGCTCGTCTCGCCGCCCTTCGGTCGCGTGCGTCCGGCGAGATCACCCTTCGGCGCCTCGGGCAATTCCTTGGGCTTCTCCGTCGGCGCGCCCGTGCTCGGCGTGTTCGTTTTCGGCAGCTCGAGCTGCGCGCGACCGAACGCCGTCGATGCCGTCGCCACCGAGCCCGCGAGCATCAGAATCCACACGTGCGTGCGCTGTTTCATGCCGATCGTCCTCGCCCCGTTTACCCGTGAGCGGCGAACAGGGTACGCAGGCTGCTCGCGGCGTGCATCGGCGATGCGCTAAGGGCGCGCGCCGCGGGCGACCTTAGGCCGGCGCTCGACGCACGGCGTAGCGCGCGGCGAGTTTCGGGCCGGCGTGCACCAAATCGCGCGCGAGCAACACCAGTTCGAGATCGCCGTCTTCGAAGCCCTCGAGGTTCAGGCCGGCCTGGCGCACGCCGATCAAGTCGCCCATGCCGCGCTTGCGCAGGTCCTCTTCGGCGATCACGAAGCCGTCGTTCGTGCTCTCGAGCAAAGCGATCCGTTCGCGCGCCGAAGGCTTGCCGAGCAAGAAGCACTCGCTCGCGCGCGAGCTGCGCCCGACGCGGCCGCGTAGTTGGTGGAGCTGCGCGAGCCCGAGCCGCTCGGCGTGTTCGATCACGATGGCCGTGGCCTCGGGCACGTCGACGCCGACCTCGATCACGGTCGTCGCCACGAGCAATCGCGCGGCGCCGCTGCGAAAGCGCTCGAGCCGCGCGGCGCGTTCGTGCGACGGCAAGCGGCCGTGCACGAGCTCGACGCCGAACGCAGCCCAACGCTTGCGCGCGAGCCGCTCGAAGCGTTGCTCGGCGCCGAGCGTCTCGCGGCCCTCTTCGTCCGACTCGCCGTCGATGCGCGGCACGACCCAGTACACGCGCTCACCACGCTCGAGCGCGGCCTGCAAGGGCGCTTCGAGTTCCTCGAGCGCGTCGACGCGGCGCGTGACGATCGCACCGCGCCCCGGCGGCTTCTCGCGCAGGAGCGACAGATCGAGGTCGCCGTACACGGTCAACGCGAGCGAGCGCGGGATCGGCGTCGCGGTCATCAAGACACCGTGGACGTCGCGGCCTTTGTCGAGCAAACGCTCGCGCTGCGCGACGCCGAAGCGATGTTGTTCGTCGATGACGGCCAACGCCAAGCGCCGGAACTTCACATCGGGCTCGAGCAAGGCATGCGTGCCGAACACGACGTCGACGTTTCCCGCGGCAAGCTCCGCGAGCAGCGTGCGCCGCTCGCGCGCCGCGCTCGAACCGGTCAACAAGCGCGCGCGCAAATGCGTGCGCTCGAACAACGGCGCGAGTCCCGCAAAGTGCTGTTCAGCGAGCAACTCCGTCGGAGCGAGAAAGGCCGACTGTGCGCCGGCGCTCGCGATCACCAAGCACGCGTACACACCGAGCATGGTCTTGCCGGAGCCGACGTCACCTTGAATCAACCGGCGCGTGGGCGCGTTGCTCGCGAGATCGGCGCGCAGTTCGTCGACGATGCGCAGTTGGCCGGCCGTCAGCGCGAAGGGAAAGCGCGCGAGCAAGGCGCGCTGCGCGGCGTCGCTGATCACGGCGGCAAAGGCACGGCCCGCGGCGCGCGCGCGGCGGCGCGCGAGCAGGCTCGCTTGCACGGCGAGTAAGGGTTCCAAGGCGACGCGCCGGCGCGCGCGTTCGAAGGCCGCGTGGTCGGTCGGCGCGTGGATTTCGCGCACCGCCGCCACGAGTTCGGGCAAACCGCGACTTGCGAGCACGGTCGCGTCGAGCGCGTCGCTCAAGCGCGGCGCGTACTCGTCGAGCGCGCGGCGGCACAACGTGTGCAGCAATTCCTGAGTCACACCCTCGGTCGCCGGATAGGTCGCGCTCAGCGTTCCGGATCGCGGCAACGGTGCGCGCGCGGTGCCGAGCTTCGTCACCGCCAGCGCCGGCCCCTTGTGCTCGACGACGCGCCCCGCGAGTTCGAGTTCCTCGCCCTTGACGAAGCGCTCGCGCATCCGCGCGTGGTTGAAGCACAAGGCGACGATCTCGCCGCTGGAGTCGCGCAGCGTGACGCGCACGAGCGAACGACCTC
>CAYHRR010000335.1:0-4996 GCA_964358875.1 uncultured Planctomycetaceae bacterium
GAGCAGCTCCTGCAGGACGATCCCGCTCGGCGCCTCGTAGCAGCCGGGCTTCGCGACTGCGCCCGAGACCGACCAGAGCCGCGTACCCGGCTCGCCGTTCTGGCCGAGGCCGGCCCACCAGGCGCCGCCGTTCGCGAGGATCGCGGGGACGTGCGCCAGGGTTTCGACGTGTGGGTCTACACCTCCGACGATCCGCGTCTCGCCTGCCACCTCGAGGAGGCCGGCGCGACGGCGGTCATGCCGGCGGGCTCGCCGATCGGCTCCGGCCAAGGCGTGCTCAATCCGAACGCGATTCGGATCCTGTTGGAACTGGTCAAGGTGCCGGTGATCGTCGACGCGGGCGTCGGCACGGCGAGCGATGTCGCTTTGGCGATGGAACTCGGCGTCGCGGGAGTGCTGCTCAACACGGCCATCGCCGGCGCGCGCGAGCCTTTGCGCATGGCGGCAGCGATGCGCGATGCGTGCCGCGCGGGGCGCAACGCGTTCCTCGCCGGCCGCATCGAACGCAAGCTCTACGCCAACGCGTCCTCGCCTATCGAAGGTGTGATCGGCGGCGTCAGCGGAGCGCGGCGCTAGCGCCGGCGGACGCATTCCATCGTGGAGCACGGCGAGCAAGCGGGGATCGAGGTGTTCCCGTCGCTGCTCGTGCTCGCCGCGCTGTTGTGCGCGACCAGTGTGCTCGCGTTGCGTCTGTTGCGCGGCGCGTTCGCGCGCTTGGCGCCGGTGCGCGAGTCGATCGACCCACGCTGGGGCTTGCCGCACGCCCTGATCGTGCTCGGCGCCTACTTGATGCTGATCTTCGGCGCCGCAGTGGTCCTGTCCGTGTTCGGCGTCACGGAACTCGGCGGGCTGGCGGCGTTGTTGCACACGTTCGCCGTGCAAGGGAGCGTCGTCGCCTTGAGCTGCGCCTTCGTGTACGCGCTGCACGGAGGCTTGCGGCCGCTCGGCATCGCACCCGACGGGTCCCTGCGCTCGGTGTCGTTCGGCTTCCTGCTGTACGCAGCGGCGGCACCGGGATTGTTCGGCGCTTCGATCGCGTGGAGCATGCTGCTCGACAAGCTCGGCATCGATGCGCCGGCGCAAGACATCGCTGAAATGGCGGGCCGGCTCCACGGCGCGGAGTTGATCGCTTTCGCAGTGCTCGCCACGGTCGTGTTCCCGCTGTGCGAGGAGGTCGTCTTCCGCGGCTTCTTGCAGCCGCTCTTGGTGCGCAAGCTCGGCGTGACCGGCGGACTGCTCGCGACAGGCGTGTTGTTCGCAGTGCCGCACAGGAACCTCAGCGTCTCGGTGCCGATCTTCGTGCTCGCGCTCGTGCTCGGCACGATCATGCAGCGCACGCAACGCATCGCCGGCTCGTGGTTCGTGCACGGACTGCACAACGCCGTGACGCTGGTCATCGTGGTGTGGAAGCCGCACTAGTTCGCCTGCCGCAAGACCATGAACATCGATCGGAGCAGCGCATGAGCACGTTTCCCACGCAGGGCTTGTTCCGGGCCGTCGACGGCGGCGCATTCGTCGCGTCGAACGCCGTCGTCACCGGCGACGTCACTCTCGGCCGCGACGCCGGCGTGTGGTTCGGTTGCGTGATCCGCGGCGACGACGCGCCGCTGTCTGTCGGCGCGCGCACGAACATCCAAGATCTGTCGATGATCCACGCCGACACGGGCGTGCCCAACCGGATCGGCGCGGAGTGCACGATCGGACATCGCGTCGTGCTGCATGGCGCCGAGGTCGGCGACGGCTGCTTGATCGGCATGGGCGCGATCTTGTTGTCGGGCTCGGTGATCGGCGCGGAATCGTTGGTCGCCGCCGGGGCCGTGGTGAAGGAGAACTTCGTCGTTCCGCCGCGCTCGCTCGTCGTCGGTCTGCCGGCGAAGGTCGTGCGCGCGTTGAGCGACGCCGAGGTCGCTGCGATCCGTGCGAGCGCCGAGGGCTACGTGCGCAAGATCCGCCTGTACCTGTAGGCTCGCGCCGCGATGGAGCCGACTTACGAACAGCGCTGCGAACGGCTGAAGGAGTATCTGCGCGAACTCGGTAGCGTCGCCGTCGCGTACTCGGGCGGCGTCGATTCGGGCGTGTTGCTGCACGCGGCGCGTGCCGTGCTCGCGGACGCGGCCGTGGCGGTGATCGCCGACTCGCCGTCGCTCGCGCGCAGCGAATTCGACGCCGCGTTGGCCTTCGCGCGCTCGATCGGAGTCGAACCGGTCGTCGTCGCGACCGACGAGCTCGACGATCCGCGCTACCGCGCCAATGCCGGCGATCGTTGCTATTTCTGCAAGGCGACGTTGTTTCGCGCGATGACGGCCTGGGCGCGACGCTCGGGCGTCACAGCCTTGGCCTTCGGCGAAATCGTCGACGACCAACTCGATGATCGACCGGGCGCGCGCGCCGCGCAGGAATTCGCCGTCCACGCGCCGCTGACGCGCGCCGGCTTCACGAAGGAGGACGTGCGCTGCTGGGCGCGCGAGCACGGACTCGCGCTCGCGGAGAAACCTTCGAGCGCATGCCTCGCGTCGCGCCTTCCGATCGGCACCAGCGTCACGCGCGAACGACTCGCGCGCATCGAACGCAGCGAAGCGCGCTTGCGTGAACTCGGGCTGCGCCAAGTGCGTGTGCGCGATCACGGCGTGCGCGCGCGCGTCGAGACGGGCGCGGACGAAATCGAACACGCGGGTCGGATCGTGGGGGAGCTGCGCGGTGCGCTGCAACGCGAGGGCTTCAGCGAGGTCGAGCTCGCCGTGTACCGCACGGCCGCGGAGCGCGTGCGCGCAGCGGCGACGAGCTAGCGTTCGAACAGCGGCAGCAGGCCGTCTTCGATCGACAGAAACAGGCACGTCATCGCCGTCGCGTAGCACGAGCCGAACGACTCGTCGCCCCACGAACCGTCGGCGCGTTGCTCGTTCAAGACCAGCGCTCGCTCGTCGTCGATCCAACGTCGGTACAAGCGCTGATCGCTGTAGGTCCACAAGGCGAGCGCGACGTTGAGGCGCTCGTAGTGACGGAAGTCGATCGGGTTGCGGCGCAGTTCGCCGTCACGCGAAATCAGCGCGCGCTGCAGTTGCAGCACGGCGCGTTCGATCTCGGGACCCGCGTAGCGTCCGGCGTTCTGCAGCGTCGCGAGACCCGACGCCGTCATCGCGATCGAGGGATGTTCGGTCGGGTCGAGTCCGTAGCGAAAGGCGCCGTCCTCGTTCTGACAGCGCTCGATGTAGCGGATCGACTTCGCGACGACCTCGGGATCGACTCGCACGCCGCAATTGCGCGCGGCACGCAGCGCTTGCAGTTGGATCACCGTGACCGAGTTCTCGTGCAACACGCCGGCGTCGGGTTGGTAGTACCAACCACCTTCGAAGGTCTGGCTGCGCTCGATGATGCGCACGGCGCTGTCGAGCGCGCTCGCGATCCGAGCACCGCGCGGCGAACTGGGCGCCATGACGTAGGCCTGCGCGAGAGCGAGCGTCGCGTAGCCGTGACCGTGCATGCCGAGCTTGTCGACGCGGTTGACGGCGATGTACCCCTGAGTCGGCCCGGCGCTGGGCTCGGATTTCGAGAGCAGGTAGTCGACAGCGCGGCTGACCTGGGCGCCGAATTCACCGCGCTCCGGCGTCGAACCTTGGGCCATGAAGGCCAGCGCTCCCAAGGCCGCGAGTGCGACCGGCGCGTGCTGTGTGCCTTCGACCTTTCCGAAAGTGCCGTCTTGGTGCGCGGCTTGTTGCACAGCGAGGTAGCGCAATCCGCGTTCGACAGCACGACGCGTTTCGTCGAGTGAAGCGCGCCGGTCGTCGAACGGATCGCCTTCGTCGCGCAGTGTGTCGTCACCGCGCAACGCGTCGTGAAGCGGCGCTTGCGGACGCGCACCGGTCTTCGAGCCCGGCGCTTCGGAATCCGCTCGCGCTGCTGCGAACAGCGCGAGCGCGAGCGCCGTACCGGCGATCGCGCTCGCGCGAAGTCGACTGCGCCCGCGGCGCGAGTTCATGCGCTGCGTCAGCGTTTGGGCGCGTTCAGTCGCCGGTAGTACGCGTCGATCCAATCGCGGTATTGCGGCGGCATGTCGGCGCCGCCTTCGGTGCGGAACAAGTCGCGCACTTCCTGCGGCAATTCGCCCCAGCGCTCGTTGATCGGCGTGCCGTCGACGCGCGCCGTCGCCTGGTCGGGCGGAGCCTGGCCCTCGCGGTTGCGAGCATCGCCGGGCGCTTCTTGCGGGCTGTCGGGCTTGCCGTCTTGCGCTTGCGGCTTCTTCCCGTTCTCGCCCGGCTTGGGCTCGTTGCCGTTGGGCTTCGAGTCCTTGGGCGCGCCGGGAGTTTTCTCTTTGGCCTGCGGATCGGCCGAGCCCTGCTTGGGTTGGCCCTGTCCTGATTGCGATTCACCTTGTCCCGACGAACTGCCGGGCTTCATGGCACCGCTTCATGTGCCGCCGCCGGATTGCTCTGCGATCTCGATGATGCGATCGATGCCGCTCTGCACCTCTTGGCTGTGCGTCTTGTAGCGGTCGAGCAGCTCCGCGATGCCGCTCTCCTTGACTGCGGCGAGCTTCGTGTCGCCCGCACCGGCGTCGTAGAGCAGCTGATCGATTTCAGTCAGGCGCGCTTCGACCTTCTTGAACAAGGCCTTCATCTCGTCCGCAGCCTCTTGCGCCTTGCCGTCGAGCTGCGGCGTCATCGACCACTTCTTGTCCTGCGCGAACGCCGGAGCGCCTTGCAGCAGGGCCAACACGATCAGGATTCCCGGTCTCACGGCTTTTTCTCCTCGGGGCCTTCGAGCCCTAGGCGTGCGCGGAACAACTGGAACAACTTCGTCGTACGTTCGTGGCGGCCCGCGAGGCGCAGGACGTCTTCGAGTATTTCGGGCGAAACTTCGCTGGACTCGAGCTCAGGGTTGGCGAGCCGCAAGCGCGCCATGGCGTCGAGTGTATCGACTTCGAGTTGGCGCAGCAGTTTGAGCTCGGCGACGTCCGGCACGAGCGGCGGCTTTTTTTTCTGCTGCTGCTGCTGCTGCT
>CAYHRR010000336.1:0-4995 GCA_964358875.1 uncultured Planctomycetaceae bacterium
CCGGCGGCGACGGCATCTTGCTCGACGACGTCGTCGCGGGCTTGTTCGGACTCGTGCTCGTGATGGTGCCGCTGCGGTTGTGGGTCGACACGGCTTGGACCGTGGGGAGCTGAACATGGCGCGACGCAGACACAGGGAATCGGACGCGCAAGGCAGCAACATGCCGCTGTGGGCGCGTTTCACGTTGACGATGTCGCTCGCGCTTTCGGTGACGCTCGCCGCGATGGGCTACTTCGTCTACCAGACCGCGCACAACATCGTCGACTCGCTGCAGGAGCGCGCGCTCGTGCAGGCGGCCGATCTCAGCGCCGACAGTTTTCAACTCGAAGTGCGCCGCGCGAAGCTCGAGGGCGAGCACCAAGTCTTCGCGGAGTACGAGAAGCTGCTCAACGCGGATCTCGGCAAGGTGCGCAGCGAGCCCGGCCGCGAAGCGGTCGCGCGTGAAGCGCTGATCATCTACCAGGAGCAACTGCGCGATCGCGTGAAGTCCGCGCGCGAGGCGCGCGAGAAGAACTACTCCGAACTCGCGCAGAAGCCCTATTGGTTCCCGACCGACAAACTCGCCACGTCGTTTCCCGACGTCACCGTCAAGCGTTTCGCGATGGAGTACGGGCCCGAGAAAATCGCCGGCTTGGCCTACCAAGTGCCGCCCAAGATCGAAGGCGGCGTGCCCTTCGCGCTGCTGTTCCCCAAGCCGCCCGAGGGCACGCCCAAGGACCTGATCGGCGTGATCATCGGCGCGACGCTGCTCGTCGTCGTGATCGGCGCCTTGGTGTCGGTGTGGGCCGCGCACCAAGTCACCGAGCCGCTCGTGCAGCTCGTTCAAGACGTGCGCAAGATCTCGACCGGCGACCTCACGCACCACGTGCACTCGCGCGGCAGCGCGGAGACGGCGGCGCTGGGCCGCGCGCTGGACACGATGGTCAAGAGCTTGGCCGAGGCGCGCCACAACTCCGTCGAACTCGAAGTGCGCGAGCGCGAAGTCGCCGTGGCCTCGGAGGTGCGCGAGCAGTTGCTCCCGCAGAATCTGCCGCGCATCGCGGGTTACGAGCTCGGTCACGCGCACATCGCCTCCGGCGTGCTCGGCGGCGATTTCCACGACGTCGTCGAAATCGGGCCGAACGCGCGCGACGGCGTCGGCTTGCTGGTCGGCGAGATCAGCGGCAAGGGTCTGCCCGGCGCGCTCGTCGGAGCGACCGCACGCTCGTATTTGCGCGCGAAATTGTCCGACGGCGGCGATCTCAAGACGGCGCTGCAACAGGCGAACCAGCAACTCGCGCGCGACGTGCGCCGCGGCATGGCGGTGACCTCGCTGTACGCGCAGGTCGATCCGACGCAGGGCATCGCGCTGGTCGCGTGCACCGGCCACAAGATCGCGCTGATCCGCTACACGGCCGCCGACAAGAAGGTGCGCTTGATCCATCCCGAGGGCATCGCGCTCGGCTTCGACAAGGGACCGGTGTTCGACGGCAAGCTCGAGATTGCGAAGGTGCCGATCGAACCCGGCGACAGGCTCGTGCTCGTCAACACCGCGGCGGTCGCAGTCACTGACGGCGAAGGCCGCGAACTCGGCGAGAAAGCGCTGTACGGCCTGGTCATGCGCCTCGGCGGACTGCCGACCGCGAGCTTCGTCGAAAAACTGCGTGCCGCGCTGCTGGAACACGCGGGCGAGACCGCGCTGCCGCGCGACATCTCGATGGTCACGATCTCGAGGAGCTGACCATGCAAGTCGCGGAGTTCCAGAAGCTGATCGAGAAGATCTACTACGAGCGCGATCACGCGCGCGGTCTCTCCGGGACGCACATGTGGTTCTGCGAAGAGGTCGGCGAGTTGACGCGTGCCTTGCGGCGCAACAAGCGCGAAGAGCTCGAGGGCGAATTCGCCGACGTGCTCGCTTGGTTGGCGACGCTCGCTTCGATGTCGGGCATCGATCTCGAAGCGGCGGCGCGAAAAAAATACGAACATGGTTGCCCGCGCTGCAAGGCAGCGCCGTGCGCCTGCACATGAGCCGCGCAACGTGTCCCGCGCGCCGAGAGACAACGCGCGGACTCCGATGTTGTTCGACATCGAGCCCGCCCAACCGCCGCGGGCCGCGCTGCACGCGCAAGTCGCGCTGAACCGGCCGATCTCGATCGAGTTCAGCTACTCGGTCCCCGACGAAATGGCCGCGCGCGTCGTGCCCGGCGTGCGCGTCGCGGTGCCTTTCGGCGCGCAACGCGAGGTTGGTGTCGTCGTGTCGGTCACGCGCGACGCGCCGGCCGAGGTCGTGCGCATCAAGCCGATCGCGAAGCTGCTCGACGATGAACCGCTGGTCGGCGCAGAGCTACTCGCGCTGACGCGTTGGATGGCGGAGCGCTACGCCTGTTCGTGGGGCGAGGCGCTGAGCTCGCTCTTGCCCGCGGCGCTCAAGCGCGAAGGCGAGAGCGCCAAGGTCGTCGTCGCTTCAGTCGCGCCCGGCATCGGCGCGGCGCAACTGGCCGAGCTCGAAGCCAAGTACGAAAAGCAGCACCGCTTGCTGCGCACGTTGCTCGAAATCGGAGCGCCGGTCGAGCTGCGCGAGCTGATCAAGCGCTTGAACATCAGCGACTCGGCGGCGCGCTCGCTGCAAACGCGCGGCTGGATCGTGTTGGCGCGGGTCGACGTCGCCGCCGACGAACTGGAGAGCGCGCGCGCCGATCGGCCGCGTCCCGCGCAGCTCCATGCGAGTCAGAGCGCGGCGCTCGCGCAGCTGACGCCGGTCCTCGAACGCGGCGAACACCGCACCTTCCTGCTGCAAGGCGTCACCGGCAGCGGCAAGACCGAGGTCTACCTCGCGCTGATCGAGCGCGCGCTGCAACTCGGTCGCGGAGCGATCGTGCTCGTACCCGAAATCGCGCTCACGCCGCAAACCGTCGGTTGGTTCCGCGCGCGCTTCGAGAACGTAGCCGTGCTGCATTCGCGCATGACCGATTCCCAACGACTGCGCATGTGGCGCCGTGTGCAGCGCGGCGAGGCGCGCGTCGTCGTAGGTGCGCGCTCGGCGTTGTTCGCGCCGCTGCCGCGCTTGGGCGTGATCGTCGTCGACGAAGAGCACGAACCGTCGTTCAAGCAAGGCTCGACGCCGCGCTACCACGCCCGCGACGTCGCGGTCGAACGCGCGCGCGAAGCGGGCGCGGTGTGCGTGCTCGGTTCCGCCACGCCGTCGCTCGAATCGTGGCACGCCGTGCGCGAAGGACGCTTCACGCGTCTGTCGATGCCCGAGCGCATCAGCGGTCACGGCATGCCCTCGGTCGAGATCGTCGACATGCGCTGTGAACCGCTCGGCGAGAACGGCAACAAGCTGTTCTCGCGCCGGCTGTTGTTCTTGATGCGTGAGGCGCTTGCGCGCGGCGAGCAAGCGCTGCTCTTCCAAAATCGCCGCGGTTTCGCGCCGGTTTCGTGGTGTTCGGGCTGCAAAGAGACGGTGCGTTGCGCCAACTGCGACGTCGCGCTCGCGTGGCATCAACGCATCCAGCGCATGGTTTGCCATTCGTGCTGCGAGGAGTCGCGCGCGCCGAAGGCTTGCCCGACGTGCAGCAAACCCGGGCTGCGTTTCGTCGGCGCCGGTTCGGAGCGCATCGAGCACGAGATCGCGCGCGTCGCGCCGACCGCGCGCGTGCGCCGCATGGATTCGGACACCATGAAGCGGCGCGAGGACTACGAGCGCACGCTCGCCGCGTTCGGCGCGGGCGAGATCGACGTGCTCGTCGGCACGCAGATGATCGCCAAGGGGCTCGACTTCCCGCGCGTGACCGTGGTCGGCATCGTCGCTGCTGACAGCGCGTTGCATTTGCCCGACTTCCGCGCCGCCGAACGCACTTTCCAACTGATCAGCCAAGTCGCGGGGCGCGCCGGTCGCGGTGCGCTCGCCGGCCGCATCGTCGTGCAGAGCATGTCGCCCGAACATCCCGCGATCCAAGCTGCGGCGCGCCACGACTTCGAGGGCTTCGCCGCCGCCGAGGACGCGCTGCGCGCCGAACTCGACTATCCGCCGCACGGACGCTTGATTCGCGTGTTGTTCGAGGACGAGTTGGAAGTCGCCGTCGACGACGCCGCACGCGAATTTGCTTCAGCATTGCGCGCCGCCGTCGAGGCCATACCGGTCGTCGTGCTCGGACCCGCGCCGGCGCCGATCGCGCTCGCACGCGGCCGCCATCGCCGCCATCTGCTCGTGAAGGTGCCGCTCGACGCGCAGGTGATGGCGAGCGTTGTCACATGCGTGCGCGCCGCGGCGGAACGCTCGACGAAGGTGCGGCCGATGATCGACGTCGACCCCGCGTCGATGTTGTGAGCGCGTAGACGTTCTCGCAGCCGTTGAGGTCTTCACGCCTCCCGAAGTCGAGGTCGAGCGCGACGAACTGGTATTCGGATACCTCGCGATCTCAACGAGCTGCGCAGCACACCGTCTCTCGACCCGTTTCGCTCCGAGCCGGAGTTCGAAGCGCTGTTGAAGCGCGCCGAGTCCGCGCGCTGAGCAAAGGCGCGCAGCGACGCGCGCGCTACGGGCAGATCTCGAAGCGCACGGCGTCGGAGAGACTCGTCGACTTCGGAGCGGGCGGGTCGCGGAACCAGGCTTGCGCCCAGGCCGTGGTGATCGCCGCGAACGGTCGACCCAAGGCGCTCGGATGCGTGCTCAACCAAGTGTTGAAATCGAGCGCGTACGAGCCGTTGCAAGCGCCCGCCGTTCCGCCGGAGTTCTGATTGCCCGTGCGCTCGACGGGATAGCGCAAGCACAGGTAGCTCGAGCCCGCGCCCCAGGGCGCTGAGTTCGCGCCGTTGAGTCCGTAGAAGATCAAGCCCGTCGTCGCGCCGTCGACACCGCTCGCCGACAACACGAAGCCCGAGCCGGCGCTCGCGCTCGCGCTGCCGGTCGCAGTGAGGTGCGCATTGCATCCGTTGCTCGTCGTGCCCGCGCTGCAGTAGCTCACGGGCGTGCAGGCGCATGTGCGTTTCCATTGAGCGAGGTAGTGCGCCGCG
>CAYHRR010000337.1:0-4993 GCA_964358875.1 uncultured Planctomycetaceae bacterium
TCATCACGTAGCCCGCGTGCGCGATCGACGAGTAGGCGAGCATGCGCTTCAGGCTCGGCTGACGCAGCGCCGCGAAGTTGCCCACGGTCATCGTGATCGCTGCAAGCAACGCGAGCAGCAGGCCGATGCGACCGCCGTAGTCGGCGACCGACGACGCGATACCCGGGCGCAAGAACAGCGCCGCGAGGAAACGCAGCATCACGCCGAAGCCGGCCGCTTTCGACGCGACGGCGAGGAAGGTTGTCACGGGCGTCGGCGCGCCCTCGTACACGTCCGGCGTCCAGAAATGGAACGGAGCGACCGAGACCTTGTACGCAAAGCCCGCGAGCACGAGCACCATCGCGATGCCGAGCGGCACCGGGCTCGACAACATCTGCGCAGCGAGCGGACCGCTGCCCATCTTCGTGAGGTCGATGGTGCCGGTCAGGCCGTACATCAAGCTGATGCCGTACAGCATCACGCCCGTCGCTAGGCCGCCGAAGATCACGTACTTCATCGACGCCTCGGCCGACTTGCGGTTGCCCTTGTGGAAACCGGCCAGCGAGTACGAGGCCAAGCTGAGCAACTCGAAGCCGAGCACCATCAACAGCAGGTTGTTGGTGCTGACCATGAAGAAGATGCCGATCGCGGCGCCGAGCAGCAGGAAGTAGTACTCGCCGATGCCGTGACGCCGCTCGTGGCGATCGTGCATGACGTACAGCACAACGGCGGCGAGCGCAGCGACGGTGAACAGCTTGAAGAAGTTCCCGAACTGGTCGACCGCGACCATGCCGTAGACGGTGTGCGACGCTTGGCCCCATTGGCCGAACAGGAACCACGCCGTGAAGGCCAGGCCCGCGAGCGTCAGATAGCCGACGCGCACGGAATCGCGGCCCTTCACGACCAGGTCGAAGACGAGCGCGACGAGCGCCGTGACCGTGAGCGCGATCTCGGGCGCGATCGACGCGAGGCCTTCCAGATACGGGTTGTTCACGGGCGCCCTTGCAGGTCAGACCTTCAACAGGTTGATCAGGTTGACCACGCTCGGGTGCATCCAATCGAGCAGGTAGGCGGGCAGGATGCCGAACACGACGCACAAGGCGAGGAACGGCGCCTGGCAGAAGACCTCGCGGAAGCTGATCTCCTCGATGTGCTCGTACTTCGCGTTGAGCTTGCCGAGGAACACGCGCTGCATGGCCCACAACAGGAAGGCCGCAGTGAACACGATGCCCAAGGTCGAGATCAGCACGAGCACTTGGAAGCGCGTGTCCGTCGCTTGCCACGATCCGATGACCGTCATCGCCTCCGAGACGAAGCCCGCCAGACCCGGCAGTCCGAGTGCGGCGAAGAAGCCCAGGGTCGTCAGCGCCCAATAGCGCGGCATTTTCTGCGACAGTCCGCCGAAGCCGTTGAGGTCGCGATGGTGCGCGCGGTCGTAGACCACTCCGACGATGAGGAACAGCGCGGCGCTCGAGGTGCCGTGGTTGAACATCTGCAGCACAGCGCCTTCCATGCCCCACACCGTGAAGGCGGCCATGCCGAGCAGCACGTAGCCCATGTGGCTCACCGAGCTGTAGGCGACCATCTTCTTGAAGTCGGTCTGTCCGAGCGCGACGAACGCGCCGTAGACGATCGAGATCACGCCGAGCACGCCGAGCGCGTAGGCGAACTGATGGAAGGCCTGCGGCACGAACGGGAAGCAGGCGCGCAACATGCCGTAGCCGCCGAGCTTCAACAGGATGCCGGCGAGGATCACCGAGATCGGCGTCGGTGCTTCGACGTGCGCGTCCGGCAGCCAGGTGTGGAACGGGAAGACCGGCACCTTGATCGCGAAACCGACGAACAGGAACCAGAACACCCAGGTCGTGAACGACATGCCGAGCAACACGCCGTGGTTGGGCAGGTGCGCGCCGAGCAGCTTGCCCTGCGATCCCATGGCGGTCAGTTCGGGAATCGAGAAGGAGCCGCTGTCGAGGCGCAGCGCGACGATCGCGATCAGCATCAAGACCGAGCCGGCCAGCGTGTAGAGGAAGAACTTGATCGCCGCGTACTCGCGCCGCGGTCCGCCCCAGATGCCGATGAGGAAGTACATCGGCAAGAGCATCACTTCCCAGAACACGTAGAAGAGGAACAGGTCGAGGCTGATGAACACGCCGACGATCCCGACCATCAAGAGGAGCAATAGCGCGTAGTAGCCCTTACCCGCCTTCTCCATGCCGAAGCTGGCGATCACGCCGATGAAGAGCAGCAGCGTGGTCAACCACACGAGCGCGATCGAAAGGCCGTCGATGCCGACGTAGTACTGCGCGCCGATCGAGTCGATCCAGTTGAAGCGCTGGACGAATTGGCTGCCGAGCACGTCTTGGCTGGCGAGCTGCTTGAACTGCTCGGCGCCGTAGTGCTCGAAGGCGAAGTACATCTGCGTCGCCAAGACGAGCGGGATGAACGTCGCGGCGAGGCTCACGCCCTTGATCGCGTTGAGCGCCGATTTCGGCAGGAGCAGGATCACTGCCATGCCGATCAGCGGGATGAAAGCGATCCAAGACAGGATCTGGGACTGCATGAGTGTGGGACCGTGCGAATCCGCTAGAGGAGGATGAGCCAGGCGGCGAGGAGCAGCCCGCCGAAGACTGCGTAGGTTGCGTATTGCTGCACGCGGCCGCTTTGCAGCAGGCGCGCGATCGAACCGAAGGTCTGCGTGAGCAAGCCCACGCCGTTGACGGCACCGTCGACGACATGGGTGTCGAACTTCGCGGAGCCGACGCCGATCGAGCGACCGACGCGGCCGACGAGGTTGACGACGCCGTCGATGATCGTGCGGTCGATCCACGCGAGCACGCGCGCGAGTCGCATCCAGCCTCCGATGAAGCTGATGTCGGGCTCGTAGCGCGGCTCGTTCTCGGCCTTCGTGTCGACCACGATCGAAGTGCCGGCGATCTCGTCGAAGAAGTACTTGCCCTTGACGATGTCGTAGATCGGCCCGAGGGCGTGCGTGATCTTGCCGGCGATGCGCTGCGAGCGCGCCCAACCGCGACCGTAGATCAAGTACGCGATGACGATGCCGCTGAGCGCGACCGTGAGCGAGATCGTCAAGGCGACGAGGTGCGCCGAGTGCGCGGCGTGGTGATCGACCTCGGCATTGCGCTGCAGGGCCTCACCGATCTCCTTGCCGTACAGGCTGGTCAGCGAAACGCTCTGCTGGAACCAAGTGTGCGTTTCGCCCCAGAATTTCAGGCTTCCCAGCGGATCGGCGAGCCAGAAGTGACCGGCGACCACGCTGAGCGTCGCGAGCACGCACAAGGCGATCAGGATCGGCAGCGGCGACTCGTGCGGAAGCTCCGGCGCGTGCGCAGCGTGAGCCTGCGCCTTGGGCGCATGCGCCGCGTGACCGTGGCCGTCATGACCGTGATCGCCGTGCGCCGCGTGTCCGTGATCGTCGTGCGCTGCGTGCCCGTGGTCGCCATGTCCGTGATCGTCGTGCCCCGCGTGGTGCGCGAAGGGGCTGTCGACCGTGCCGGGGCGGTACTCGCCCCAGAAGGTCATGAAGATCATGCGGAACATGTAGAAGGCCGTCAGGCACGCCGCGAGCGGCAGCGCAACCGCCGCGATGAACGCCGGGCCGGTGAACTTCCCGCCGAGCACGTTCTCCCAGGCGCGGACGATGATCATGTCCTTCGAATAGAAGCCCGCGAAGAACGGGATGCCCGCGATGGCGATCGTCGCCGCGAGCATGCAATAGAACGTGACCGGCATGTGCTTGCGCACGCCGCCCATGTTGCGCATGTCCTGTTCGTGGTGGCAGCCGTGGATCACGGAGCCCGCCGAGAGGAACAAGCAGGCCTTGAAGAAGGCGTGCGTCACCATGTGGAACATGCCCGCGACCACGCCGCCGAGTCCGACCGCCGCGACCATGAAGCCGAGCTGCGAAATCGTCGACCAGGCGAGCACCGCTTTGATGTCGTTAGCCGTCGTGCCGATCGAAGCTGCGACGATCGCCGTCAACGTGCCGACCGTCGTGATCACCGAGAGCACGTCGGGCGTGAACATCGGATAGCAACGTCCGAGCAAGAACACACCGGCCGCGACCATCGTCGCCGCGTGGATCATCGCGCTGACCGGCGTCGGACCGGCCATCGCGTCCGGCAACCAGATGTGCAGCGGCAACTGCGCCGACTTGCCGACCGTGCCGCCGAAGATGAACAGACCGCCGACCGTCATCCACAGCGGGTACTCGCCCGGATGGATCGCTTGGAAGCTCGCGATCTCGTCGAGCGACAAGCGCCACAGCTCGGTGAAGCGGAAGGTCTCGAACTTCCAGAAGAAGATCGTCATGCCGACGAGCAAACACGTGTCGCCGACGCGCGTCGTGAGGAAGGCTTTCTTGCAGGCCTTCGTCGCCCACTTGTGGAAGTAGCCGCTCGACGGATCGTGGCTGAAATGGCCGATGAGCAGGTAGCTCATCAAGCCCATCAACTCCCAGAAGATGAACAGGAAGAGGATGTTGTCGCTGAGCACCAGCCCGAGCATCGCGAAGGTGAACAGCGAGATGTTCGCGAAGAAGATGTGGTAGCGCTTGTCGCCGTGCATGTACCCGATCGAGAACAGGTGCACGCAGAACGACACAACGCCGACCACCATCAACATCGCCGCGCCGAGCGGGTCGTAGAAGATCGCGGCGCGCACGTTGCTCGTGCCGGCCGCGACGTCTTGGCTCGAATACAGCCAGTGGAACCACAGGCCCGACTCGTCACCCGAGTGATGATGGAACTCGATGCCGTGGTACGCCGCGTACAGCGACTTGGCGAACATGAGCACGGTGATGCACATGCTCATGAACATGCCGCCGGTCAGCAGCCAGTCGCCCTGCCGCGGCAAGCGCTTGCCGAAGAAGATCTGAATCACGTACCCGACGAGCGGCAGCATCAACGCCGTGAAGAGCAGCGTGTAGTCCTGCTCGGGTCGGAAGGCGAGGAAGTGGGACTCGGAACTCATGCGTGGTTCTGGGCGCGCGCTA
>CAYHRR010000338.1:0-4991 GCA_964358875.1 uncultured Planctomycetaceae bacterium
CTACGACATGGGCGCGCACATCGCGGCGAGCGGCGATCCGCAGCTCGTGTGCGGCGCGACGATCTACAGCCAAGTCTGGTCGCGCGATCCTGCCGACGCGTTCCACACCAACACGACGGCGGGGTTGATGTTCACGATCGGACTGTGACTCGCGCACCAGCGCCGAGGTCACGAGGCGCTGCGAACGTAGCCGAGCTCGCGCGGCGCATCGAACATGGCCGAGCTCACGCGGCTCATTGATCGTGGCTGAGTTCACGCGGCGCGCAGATCACCGCCGAGTTCGGGCCGCACGCGCTACTGCGCGCTGAGTTCGCGACCGACGAACACCGAGGCGATGCGCCACTCGCCGTCGATGCGGCGCAGCGCGAACTCGTCTCGTCCGCGCCAACGCTGCGGCGCGTCGCCCGAACGATCTTGTGCCCGATAACGCACGACCACGCTCGGCGCTGCGCCGTCGAGAGCGAACTCCGTCGCATCGACCGTGATCTCGAGCGGTCGTGAGCGTTTCAACGCCCCGACGACGAACGCGTCGATAGCCGTGGCCACTTCACCGAGGCCGCCCTCGGCCGTGCGGCGCACGGTGACGATCGTCGCGTCGTCCCAGAAGCGCGTGCGAAAGCCGCTCCAGTCGCCGGCCGCGAAGTCGTCGTAGTACAGCGCGAGCAACTCGCCCACCGCGGCTTCGTCGGCGCGCACGGTCTCGAACGCGCCCGCGCTGCGAGCCTGAGTCGGCGCGAGCGGGGCACGCTTGGGCTTGCTCGCGCGCACGTGCGTTGCGCAGGCGACGCACAGCACGGCGAACGTCGCGGCTAGTCGCCGCTGCGCGCGTCGTGTGTGTACAGGCCGCTGCGTTGTGCGTTCACCGATCCGTCGCTGTTCCAGTAGTTCCATCGGCCCTCTCGCTTGCCTGCGCTCAATGCGCCTGCGGACTCCGGCTGCCCGTCTTCGTAGTAGCTGCGGCTCGCGCCCTGCTCGACGCCCGCGCTCCACTGCGACTCGCGGCGCAGCTTGCCGCTCGGCCAAAAATAGGCGCGCCGTCCTTCGGCCACACCATGGACGTACTCGCTGTCGGCGACGGCGCGGCCCTTTTCGTCGAACTCGATCACGTGACCGTGGAAACGACCCGCTTCGTAGTCCTCAACGCGATCGGTCGTCCCGTCGAGCCGCCAGTACGTCCAGCGCCCGGTCGGCAGTCCCTTGGAAAAAAAATTCTCCTGCGTCTTGCCGCCCTCGGCCTGCCACGCCGTCGCCGCGCCTTCGGGAACGCCGCGCAACCAGTGGTTCGAGGTGCGCAGCGCGCCGCTGTCCCAGTAGCTGCGCTCCTCGCCGTCGAGTTTGCCTTCGACGAAGGTCGCGTCGTACCACTTCACGCCGAGCTCGGTCCATTCGAGCGCGCGACCGTGCTTCGCTCCGCGCGCGTAGCCGATCTCGCTCTTCTTGAGCCCGGACTCCCAACGCACGACGTAAACGCCGTCCTTCTCGCCGTCGAGGTAGCTCCCTTGCTCCTCGGTCTCGCCGTTCTCGTAGCACTTGGTGAACGGCCCGTGGTTGACCAGACCGTCGGCATCGCGGCGCACCGAACGACGCAGCTTGAGCCGTCCGTTGGGCCAGCGCTCCTCGAGCACTTCGCATCCGGGCGGCGTCGCGTCCGCGCGCACGACGGCTCGAGGCGGCGCAACTTCATCCGCGGACGACAGCGGCGTGACGACCTCGAGTGCATCGCTCGGCGCTGCGGCGGAAGGCAGCGTCGCGGCGAGCGGATCGAGTTCGCCGCGCGCGCTTTCGTCGGCAACCGGCCTGGTCACAGGTGTCGTCGTCGGGCCGCACGCCGCGCCTACGAGCAGCACAAGCCAAGTCGTGGAACGGCGCATGGAGCGCAAAAGTCTAGCCCCTTGCACGCAGGACTCGACGGAGCGGAGCGAGCGCGCGTTCCCCGAAAAATCAGCTCGGTGAGTCCGGTTCGCCGCTCGATGGAGCGCGCCTGCGCGACACGTGAAGCGCAAGCGCGCCTCAGGCTGCCTCGGCGACTTCGTGTCCGCGGCAGGCCGCGCGTCGCATGCTCGAACCGTCGCGCGGCTGACTCACGCGCGCTGAGCAAGCGTGAGCGGCGCACGGAACTCCGTCGGGAAACGAAAAAGACCGGGGGGCTGTGCCCACCCGGTCCCTTGGGAGTAGCGCGGGCAGGATTCGAACCTGCGACCTCCGGGTTATGAGCCCGACGAGCTGCCAGACTGCTCCACCGCGCGTTGCGAGGCGGGGAGGTTAGGTCCGAGCTCGCGGTTATGCAAGGGCGGCGAGCGATCGCGCGCGGAATAGAAGCGGCCTCGCCGACGATCCTGCCAAGGCGTCGACGAAGCCGGTGCTCACGTCTGCCGCGCGAGCGCCGAGCACTTTGCAAACCGCGGGCCGTGCTTGGAGCGGTTGCGCCGCACACGGCGGCGCCGCGCGGCGAGCAAGGTCGCACGCTGCCGCGTTCGAAGGCGCACAGTTCACAGCGCGGCGTCGACGCGGCGCGCGATCTCGTGCGGGTCTTCACCGCGGCCGTCGATCACCGTCGCTGCGACCTCGCGGTACCAAGCCGCGCGCCGTTGCTCGAGCTCGGCCAATTCCGCGACCGCATCGACACCGAGGAGCGGCGGTCGCGAATGCGGATCGAGCGCCAAGCGCGCTTCGAGCAGCGCCAGATCCTCGCGCAACCAAACGCAATGCGCCCGCGTCGCGAGCAGCGCGCGATTGTCGGCGCGCTCGACGACGCCGCCGCCCGTGGCGACGATCACCGCTCGATCGTGTTCGAGCACGCGCGCGAGTTCGCGTGCTTCCATCTCGCGAAACGCTGCGAGCCCGTGGTCGGCGATCAGCTGCGCGACCGTCGGCGCGTGCTCCGCGCAACAGCCCTCGCTCGCCGCCCACGCGACGGCCAAGTCGAGGTCGATGAATCCGCAGCCGCGCAACAGCGCGAGCTCGCGCCCGACGCTGCTCTTGCCGACGCAACGCAAGCCGACGAGTGCGATCACGCCGCGCGAATTCATCGCAACGCGGCTTCGAATGCAGCGCGCAGGATCGCGTCGTCGGCCTCCTGTCCGGTGAACCAGCGGAACTGCGCGGCGGCTTGACGCACGAACCACTCCGCTCCGGGAACCGCTGTGCAGCCTTGCTTCACAGCCGCGGCGAGCAGCGGCGTCTTGATCGGTTTGTAGACGGCGTCGAGCACGAGCGTGCCGCGCCGCAGCCACGCGTCCGGGATCGGTGAACGCTCGGGATCCGTCGGTGAGCCGACCGGTGTCGTGTTGACGAGGATGTCGTGCGCGGTCACTGCGATCTCATCCCACGCAAGCGCAGCGCAACCGAGTTCGTCGGCGACGCGCTGCGCGCGGGCGAGGTCGCGCGCGGCCACGGTCACGCGCCCGCCGCCGGCTCGCACGGCGCGCACGACGGCGCGAGCGGCACCGCCCGCGCCGAGCACGAGCGCATGCACTCCGGCGAGCGCTCCGCCGCCCGCAGAAACGGTGGCGCTGCCCGTGCTGTCCTTGTGAAAACGCCAGGCTCGTTCAAGGGTTTCGCGCACACCCTCGACATCGGAGTTGTAGGCGCGCCAACCCTTCGGATCGCGCACGAGCGTGTTCGCCGCGCGCACGGCGTGGCTCTCGGCATCGCGCGTGTGCGCCGCGCGAAAGGCCGCCGGTTTGTGCGGCGCCGTGATCGAGAAACCGCGGAAGCAGGCGTCGTCCGCGAGCGCCAAGAAGCGTTCGAAGTCGCGCGTTTCGAAGGCCAAGTACACGGCGTCGAGGCGCGCCGCTTTCAAGGCCATGTCGTGCACTCGCGGGCTGAGCGAGTGGCGCACGGAATCTCCGACGACGCCGAACACCGCCGTCTCCTGCGTCACGCCGCCCGGCGGGAACAGGCTGCGCAAATCGTTGACGCGAAGTTGTCCGGGCGCGGTTACCTCGGGGACAGCGTGACCGGGGATCACGGCGGCGGCGGCGTAGGTGAACGCCGAGCCGAAGATGCGGCACAACACGCGCGTGAAACTGCCCGCTTCGCCGCTGGAAAACGCGATCAACCCGCCGCGCGCGGAACGCAAGTGGCGCAGCATGCGCAGGCCGTCCTCGGTCGTGTGCGCGTGTGCGACGAGCTTGATCAAGTCGCCCTCGCCCATCACCGCGCGCACGTCCTCGTCCATCGCGTTGATGTCCGCCGGCGTGCCCACGCTCTCGTGGCGAGAAACGATGCGGTGGCACTTGGGGTTCGCGAGCATCCCGAGCTCGAGCGCGATGCGCCAATCGACGTCGACGAACATCGCGCCGGCGCGTGACGCGCAGCGCAACAGGTCGATGCGCTCGTCGACATCGCCGCGAAACTCACCGTGCGCATCGGCTCCGTGCGCGGCGACGATCACGGGCTTGCGCAACTCGCGCACCAGCGCGGCGAGCTTCGCTTCACCCGGATCGCCGATGCGGTCGAGGCGCAGCTCGATCACGTCGGCCAGCGCTACTTGCCGCAGCGCTTGTCGCGCGAGCGCATCGAAGTCCGAAGCGATGTGCGAGACGACGATGGCCATGCCGAGCGGAGTCTAGCGAGCGTGCCGCGCTCCGACGTCGGTGCGCTCGACGCGCAGCACCCGACAACGCCGTGCGAACGCGACGCGCCTGCACGCGCGAGCCGGCTAGTCCGCCTCGGCCTCGCGCTGCGAACCGTCGAGCAAGTGGTAGTCGAGGTCATCGAAGCGCGGCGCGACGTAGCCTTCCTTCTTCGAGGCTTCGATCTCGATCGAGTACGCGTCGACGACGCGGCGCTGCACGAGTTCGCGCCCCTCTTGATGGATCGGATGCGCGATGTCGGCGTACAGGCGCACGCGACCACGCTCGTCGGCGTCGCCGCGTTGCTCGCGCAGACGTCGGCCGCAGTCGCTGCAGAAACGCGCGCGCAGCGAATTCTTGCCGGCGCAGCCCGGACAGCGGTCCTGCAGTTTGCGGCTCGGCATCGCCACGAAC